>JAFVXN010000136.1 GCA_017501125.1 Clostridia bacterium | reverse complement strand
TTTTAGGCTCTTCCTTCTTTTCTTCTTTTTTGGGTTCAGCCTTTTTCTTAGGCGCCGCCTTTTTTACTTCTTTTTTAGGCTCTTCTTTCTTTTCTTCCTTTTTAGGAGCCGCCTTCTTCTTAGGAGCCGCCTTCTTCACTTCTTTTTTAGGCTCTTCCTTCTTTTCCTCGACGATAGGGGTAGGTTCCACGACGGGTTTTGCCTCTTCGACGGGCTTTTCTACGACGGGCGTAGCCTTAGCGGGAGCCGCTTTTTTAGCAGGTGCCGCGTTCTTGTACATAACGTCCGCCATCCACCACTCGAAGGTGAGGACGCCCATAGGGTCTTTGGAGACGTCCGTGAAAGTAGCCACGGCAACTTTACCGTCTTTCAAGCAAATGCGATATTTGATCCACTCGCTGGTAGCGCAGACGACGTCTACGCTTTTCACGTCTTTTTTAGCGAAGACGAGCGGGCTAAAACTGGAGCCGGTGATGGTCACTTTGTGCTTTCTGTTATCTACCGCGTTTTCGGGCCCGATGTAGCCGATACCGTCGATGAAATCGCCCGTGACGTAGCCCCACGCTTTGTTGCCGTTTTCTTGTGCAATACTCATAAGTTTCCTCCATAAATTAAAAACTAATTATATGGATTATATCACAGGCGCGCGCAAAAATCAAGTACTTTGGAAAAATTAGCCGAAAAAAAGTTGCGTGGGCGAGCGGGAATAGGAACAGTTGACGAAGGCGCAACAATATGATATAGTATATTTGACGAAAAAATAAGCAAAATGGGAGTATGGCGATGTTGACGACGCGTGACTTATACGACTTATCGAAAAGTATAGCAGGGGGTTGGCTCGCGGATTTCGAGTATCCGTGGCAAGCGCTTGCAGGGATAGGCAAATGGCTGATTTCTACGGGGCATGTCTTAGACGAAACGGATTTTAGAGAGGTTTTGCCTACGGTATGGGTGCATAGGAACGCTACGATTGCCCCTACGGCGCACTTGAGTGGTCCGTGTATCGTAGACGACGGCGCGGAGATACGCCACGGCGCGTTTATCCGTGGCAACGCCTTGATAGGCAAAGGTTGCGTCGTCGGTAATTCGGTAGAGGTAAAGAACGCCCTTTTGTTCGACGGGGCGCAGGTGCCGCACTTTAATTATATCGGCGATAGTATCGTCGGGTATAAGGCGCATTTTGGGGCGGGTGCCGTCACCTCCAACTTAAAGTCGGACAGGACGGAAGTCGTGATAAAGACGAAAGAAAAGGTAATGCCTACGGGCTTAAAAAAGGTGGGCTCGTTCGTTGGCGACGGGGTGGAGATAGGTTGCAATAGCGTGCTTAATCCAGGCGTCGTCATCGGCAAGAATACGACGGTATATCCCCTGTCTTTCGTGCGTGGCGTATTGCCTGCGGACGGCATCTATAAGCGGCAGGGCGAGGTCGTCGAAAAGCGCAGATAAAGGAGAGGCGTTTGGGAAAATATTTCGGCACGGACGGTTTTCGCGGCGAGGTCAACGTTTTGTTGACGGGCGAACACGCCTACAAAATCGGTAGGTTTTTGGGCTGGTATTATACACGATTAAGGATGAAGCGAGGGGATGATACGTCTCCTCGCATTGTTATAGGTAAGGATACGCGCAGGTCGTCGTATATGCTAGAATACGCTCTTGCGGCAGGGCTGACCGCGTCTGGGGCGGACGCCTATTTATTGCACGTGACGAGGACGCCGTCGGTGGCTTACGCGACGCGGGTGGACGGCTTTGATTGCGGCGTAATGATTTCCGCCAGCCACAACCCCTTTTACGACAACGGGATAAAACTTTTGAACGGCAACGGCGAGAAAATGGACGAGGGGGTAATCGCTCTCGTCGAGGCGTATTTAGACGGCGAAGTGACGGCGTTTGGCGAGCGGCTGACTCGCCTGCCGTACGCCCGTCGCGAGAAGGTTGGGCGCACCGTCGATTACGTCGCGGGGCGCAATCGCTACGTCGGGTATTTGATTTCGCTCGGCGTGTATTCTTTTAAGGGCAAAACGGTGGGGTTGGATTGCGCCAACGGTTCGGCGTGGTCGATTGCAGGGGCGGTATTCGAGGCGCTCGGCGCACGCGTATTTTTGACGGGCGCAGAGCCCAACGGCGTGAATATCAACGCCCAAGTGGGTTCGACGCATATCGACAATTTGCGGCGCTTAGTCGTAGAAAAAGGGCTGGACGTAGGCTTTGCCTACGACGGAGACGCGGATAGATGCCTTTGCGTGGACGAAAAAGGACGGATAATCGACGGCGACCGTATCCTGTATATCTTGGGCAAACATCTCCACGAAAAGGGGGAGTTGGTGGGCGATAGAATCGTGACGACGGTGATGTCCAACCTCGGCTTGTATAAAGCGTTAGACGAGGCTGGTATCTCCTACGCGCAGACGGCGGTGGGGGATAAATACGTCTACGAGGAGATGCAAAAAAGCGGCGCAGTGTTGGGTGGCGAACAGTCTGGACACATCATCGTCTCAAAATATGCGACGACGGGCGACGGCGTATTGACCAGCCTAAAATTGATGGAGGTGGCGCTTGACAAAAAGTTGCCGTTCAGCGCCCTGTCGAAGGAGATGACGACTTATCCGCAGTTGCACCGAAGCGTTAAGGTGCGCGCTCCGCAAAAGGTGTGCGAGACCCCTTCCGTCCTTCAAAGGGTGAAAGATATACAGGCGAGACTGGGGGATAAAGGAAGGGTTTTGCTCCGCAAATCGGGCACGGAACCCGTCGTTAGGGTTATGGCGGAGGCGGAAGACGAGGCGGAGTGCCTTGCCGTCGTGGAGGAGTTGACGTCGCTTATTAGGCGCGTCGACGAAAGTATGGGGTAGCCCTTATGTGTACGCTTTCCCTTTCTTTATAAAGAAAGAGTTAAACAATTTATCATTTTTTGTGATTTTTTCACAAACAAAAAGAAAAAGGGGTGGTTTTGGCGTAGGCTATTGCAATTTTTATTATCTTTTGATATAATAAAAAGGCTAAAAGCAACAATTAAATACGGACGATAACGAAAGAAAAGGGAAAGAGGTTTTCTTAAGATGATAGGCGTGATAGAGACGGGGCGACAATTTGCTTTTGTGGGGACGACCCACGGCGTTTTCACGCGCAAAAAATCTTCTATTTCGTTGCACAATTTTACAAGATAAGTGCAGTCTGCATAGCGGGCTGCGCTTTTTTCATTAAAAAACGAATTGAATCAGGAGAAAATTATGGCAAAAGTTGGTATTTTGATGGGTAGCAAGTCGGATTTCGAGGTGGTCAAACCTGCCGTTAACGCGCTGAAAAAATTTGGCGTGGAGACGGAGGTAAGGGTTATTTCGGCGCACCGCACCCCCGACGAGGCGCACGAATTTGCGGCAAATGCAAAAAAGAACGGAATGGAAGTAATTATTTGCGCGGCGGGCAAGGCGGCGCACCTTGGCGGTGTGATTGCGGCGCTCACCACGTTGCCCGTAATCGGTTTGCCCGTTAAGACGGATATGATGGGTGGGTTGGATAGTTTGCTTTCCATCGTGCAGATGCCTGCCGGTATTCCCGTGGCGACGGTTGGCGTCAACGCGGGCGAGAACGCAGGGCTTTTGGCTGCGCAGATTTTGGGTGTCAAATATCCCGAGATTGCGTCGGGGTTGGACGCATATAAAGCGGCTATGAAAGAAAAAATCAACGCTGACGACAAGGCGTTGCAAGATTTACTCTAATTAGAGGGAGATATTTATATGGCAGTACTCGGTATCTTCGGTACGGAAACGGCTAACGTCGCTTCTAGCATTTATTACGGCCTGTACGCACTCCAACATCGCGGACAAGCAAGTTGCGGTATCGTCGTTAACGACGACGGAGTTTTTCGCGCGTATAAAGATTCTGGACTCGTCGGCGAAGTGTTCACTCCCACCGTTCTTTGCGGTTTAGGGGAGGGGCAGATGGCGGTCGGCAACGTCCGCTACGGCACTTCGGACACGAAGGATCGTATCAATGCAGAACCTATCGTCGTCAATCACAGCAAGGGTAAGATGGCGATTTCCTTGGACGGCAAATTAGTCAACAGTGCAGAACTCAAGAACAAAATGGAGTTGCAAGGGCTCATTTTCCACACGGGCAACGACGCGGAGATTATATCCGCCGTCATCATCAAGGAGCGTATCACGTCCTCGTCTATTGAGGAGGCGGTGACTCGTGCGGTGGCAAAACTCAAGGGGGCTTATTCGTTAATCGTTATGTCCCCGCAAAAACTAATTGCCGTCCGTGACGAACACGGTATAAAACCTCTTTGCTTTGGTCAACGCGCCGATGGAGAATACGTGGTATCCAGTGAAACGTGCGCACTCAACGCCGTAGGCGCGACGTTCGTTCGTGACGTGGCTCCTGGCGAGGTCGTCGTATTTACGAAAGAGGGGATTCGCTCGATAAAAGACCATTGTGACAAAGCGGAAGAAAGATTTTGCGTATTTGAATATTTGTATACCGCCCGTCCCGATTCCGTGCTCTATAATTGCTCGGTGCACGACGCGAGAAAGCGCGCAGGCGCATACCTTGCCAAGGCACACCCCGTCGAGGCGGACGTCGTCATCGGCGCCCCCGATTCTGGGTTGGACGCGGCGATTGGCTACTCGATTGAGTCGGGGATTCCTTACGGTATCGGTCTTATCAAGAATAAATACATCGGGCGTACCTTCATCGACCCTGGTCAATCGGCAAGAGAGGATAAGGTGCGTATAAAACTCAACCCCGTGGCGGAGACGGTAAGGGGCAAGAGAGTGGTACTCGTAGACGACTCCATCGTCCGTGGAACGACCTGTGCGAGAGTAGTCAAACTTCTCCGTGACGCAGGTGCAAAAGAGATTCATATTCGTTCTTCTGCGCCCGCCTTCCTCAACCCCTGCTATTACGGTACGGACATTTCTTCGAGGAAGTCGCTGATTGCGTGCAACCACACGGTAGAAGAGATTGCGCGCATTTTCGGGGCGGATTCGGTGGGCTACCTTCCTTTGGAAGACGTATTCAAACTGGGCGAAGGCGGTACCTGCAAAGGCTATTGCGCGGCGTGCTTTGACGGCAGATATCCTACCGACGAGCCGACGGTGGTGGCGAACGATACGAGATTCGACAAGAAAATCTCGGAAAACAAATAAGTAAAAGATATAATTAGGAGAATAGATATGGCAATTTCTTACAAAGACAGCGGTGTAGACGTAACGAGAGGTTATAAAGCGGTAGATTTGATGAAAAAACACGTCAAATCGACGTATAACGAAAACGTCATCGGGGACTTGGGTTCCTTTGGCGGATTCTTCTCGATTGCAGGCGAAAAAATGGAGGAGCCCGTCCTCGTAGCAGGCACGGACGGCGTCGGTACGAAACTTAAGTACGCCTTCCTCTTGGAAAAACACGACACGATCGGTATCGACGCGGTGGCAATGTGCGTCAACGACATCGTGTGTCAAGGCGCAAAACCCTTGTTCTTCCTTGACTACTACGCTTGCGGAAGGCTCTATCCCGAGGCAGAGTCGGAGGTCGTCAAAGGTATCGCGGAGGGTTGCCGTCAGGCGGGCTGTGCGCTCATCGGCGGTGAAACGGCGGAGATGCCTGGGTTCTATCCCGACGGGGAATACGACCTTGCAGGTTTTGCGGTGGGTATCGTCGACAAGAAAAAGGTTATCAACGGCAAGAATATCGCCGTAGGCGATACGCTCATCGGTATCAAATCGACGGGCGTCCACTCCAACGGCTATTCGCTGGTGAGAAAATTGTTCGGCGACGACAATAAGGCGGAACTTGAAAAATACGACGAAAGATTGGGCGCGACGACGGCGGAAGTCCTCCTCAAACCCACGAAGATTTACGTCAAGAGCATTTTGGCGCTCATCGAAAAGGTAAGCGTCAAAGGTATCGCACACATTACGGGCGGCGGCTTTATCGAAAATATCCCCCGTATTCTGCCCGAGGGGATTGCGGCGGAGATTGATACGAAATCTTACGAAGTGCCCCCCGTATTCAAGGTGATGCAAGAAAAAGCGGGTATCACGGACGAACAAATCTACAATACCTTCAATATGGGTATCGGTATGGTTGTGTGCGTCGCACCCGAGGACGCACAGGCTGCTATGGACAGCCTCAAGGCGACGGGCGAAGAAGTCGTACTTTTGGGTAAGACGGTAGCAGGCAAAGGCGTCATCTTAAAATAAGTCAATCGGCAATACGCCCTTTTCCCGACGGTGGAGAGGGCGCATTGGCGTATTTTTAGCCAATTAAAAAGGAACGAATTATGAAAAAAATCGCAGTTTTTGCTTCGGGCGGCGGCACGGATTTTCAGTCGATTATCGACGCCAACGCACGGGAAAACTTTTGTGAAATCAAATACCTGGTGGCATCAAAACCTAATATCGGCGCAATCACGCGCGCGACGCACGCAGGCATCACGCCTATCGTGTACGAGAAGGATAGATACGACGGCATCGGCGCTTTCTACGCGCACCTTGCCGACCTTTTCAACGAAGAAGGGATTGACCTTATCGTGTTGGCTGGTTGGCTACTGATTATTCCTGCGGATTTTATTGCAGGATTCGAGGATAGGATTATCAATATCCACCCTGCGTTGATACCCTCGTTTTGTGGCAAGGGTATGTACGGTCTTAGGGTACATCAGGCGGCGATTGACTACGGCGTCAAGGTAAGCGGCGCGACGGTGCATTTCGTCTCGGCTGAGGTAGACGGCGGCGCAATTATTATGCAGACGTCCGTGCCCGTGCACCCCACGGACGACGCGGAGACGTTGCAGGCGCGCATTTTGAAAGAGGAACACATCATCTTGCCCCTTTGCGTGAAAAAATTCTGCGAAGGCAAGATTAAAAAGACGGGCCGTACGGTGTCCGTCGAATAACGGAGGAGAGATGAACGTTTTAGTAATCGGCAACGGCGGCCGCGAACACGCCGTGATACAGGCGCTTAAAAAATCGCCCAAGGTAGAGAAAATTTACGCGATGAAAGGCAACGCAGGGATTGCACAGATTGCCGAGTGCGTTGACGTCAACTATTGCGACCCGAAGGCGGTGGCGGACTGGGTGGACGCACACCCCGACGTAGCCTTTACCGTCGTCACGCCCGACGACCCTCTGGCACTTGGCGTGGTGGACGAGTTGGAGAGTCGCGGTCACAAAGCCTTCGGCCCCAACAAAGCGGCGGCGCAGATTGAGGCGAGTAAAGCCTTTTCTAAGAATTTGATGAAAAAATACGGGATTCCCACGGCGGCGTACGAGATTTTCGACGATTACGAGGCGGCAAAAGCCTACGTGGAGACCTGCGATATCCCCGTCGTCCTCAAGGCGGACGGGCTTGCGCTCGGCAAAGGGGTGCTGATATGCATGACGAGAGAGGAGGCGCTTGACGGTATCAAAGAGATGATGCTGGACAAGAAATTCGGCTCCGCAGGCAACAAGGTCGTCGTCGAGGAATTCTTGGAAGGTCCCGAAGTTTCCGTCCTTTCTTTTACGGACGGCAAGACGGTGGTGCCGATGATTACGAGTTGCGACCACAAGCGTGCAAAAGACAACGACGAGGGACTCAACACGGGCGGTATGGGTACCTTCTCACCCGCTCCCTTCTACGGCGAAAAGACGGCGAAGGAAGTGATGGAAAAGATTATGCTCCCGACCGTTAAGGCGATGCAGGCGGAGGGTAGACCCTTCAAAGGCGTGCTCTATTTCGGGCTGATGAAGACGAAGAAAGGGATGAAGGTCATCGAATATAATTCCCGCTTTGGCGATCCCGAGACGCAGGTCGTGTTGCCTATGTTAAAGACGGATCTTATGGAGATATTCGAGGCGGTGGTAGACGAAAGGCTTGACGAAGTCAAGATTGAGTGGTCGGACGGCGCGTGCGTATGCGTGGTCCTTGCCAGCGGCGGTTATCCCGAGGCGTACGAGAAGGGCAAGGAAATCACCATAGGTGATTTGGAAAAAGATATCGTCGTCGTTCACGCTGGTACCGCAATCAAAGACGGTAAACTCGTGACGGCAGGCGGGCGCGTTATGGGCGTGTGCGCAAAGGGCGACACGATTGAAGACGCGAGAAAGAAGGCGTATGCGGCGGCGGAGAAAATCTCCTTCGAGGGAATGTACTACCGCAAGGATATCGGCATCAAATATCGCGACGTAGAAAGAGAATAATAACGGAAAAGGAAGATAGATATGATTTACAGAATTTTTGTAGAGAAGAAAGACAACGTTCAGGCGAGAAAAGAGGCGGCTGACGTAAAGACCCTGTTGAAGATTGACACGGAAGATTTCCGTTTGATTTTGCGCTACGACGTAGAAGGGCTTAGCGAAGAGGAATTGAACGCAGCACTGGGTACGGTATTTTCCGAACCTCCCGTGGACAACGTATATAGAGAGGAGATTGACCTTGACGGCTACAAGGCGTTCGCGGTCAGTTATCTTTCGGGGCAATACGACCAACGCGCAGACAGCGCGGCGCAGTGCGTGCAACTCCTGACCAAAAAATCCCGTCCCGAGGTTAAGTGTGCGCGTGTGTACGCGGTAAAAGGCGTGACGGACGAGCAACTTGCCGCTATCAAAAAGCACATCATCAACCCTGTGGAGAGCGAGGAAGTCGGCTTTGAAAAACCCGAGACCTTGAAGATGGATTTGGTGGAAGGTGCGCCCGTAAAAGACGTGGAAGGGTTTATTGAAAAGAGCGACGAGGAGATTGCCGCGTTCCACAAGGCGACGGGCTTTGCGATGTCGGTGGCAGACCTTGCGTTTGTGCGCGACTATTTCAAGAAAGAAAAGCGCAACCCGACAGAGACGGAACTCAAAGTTATCGACACCTACTGGTCGGATCATTGCCGTCACACGACCTTTGCGACGGAACTGGAAGAAATCAAGATATCTTCCGCCAACGCCTCCATTGAAAAGGCGTACCACCTCTACACCGATTTGTACGAGGAACTCAACGGCGCGCGTCCCGACAAGTATCCCTGCCTTATGGACCTTGCGACGATTGCCGTCAAGAAACTGAAAAAAGAGGGCAAACTCGACAACCTTGACGTCGCAGAGAACGGCGAAATCAACGCTTGCTCCATCTGCATTAAGGCGGAGATTGACGGCAAGGAAGAGGACTACCTCGTTATGTTCAAGAACGAAACGCACAACCACCCGACGGAGATCGAACCTTTCGGTGGTGCGGCTACCTGTCTTGGCGGTGCTATCCGCGACCCCTTGAGCGGTAGAACGTACGTATACCAAGCGATGCGTCTTACGGGTGCGTCCGACCCTAGGGAGAAGTTGGAGGATACCTTGGCGGGCAAACTTCCTCAGCGTGCCATCACCCAGCGTGCGGCGGCAGGTTTCTCCTCGTACGGCAACCAAATCGGTCTTGCTACGGGCATCGTAGACGAAGTCTACCACGAAGGGTATAAAGCAAAGCGTTTGGAGACGGGTTTCGTCGTTGCAGGCGCGAGAAAAGAGATGGTTCACCGCGAGAATCCTCAGGCTGGCGACGTCGTTATTTTGCTTGGCGGCGAAACGGGGCGTGACGGTTGTGGCGGTGCTACGGGCTCTTCCAAGGCGCACGATTCCCATTCGGTAGAGACGTGTGGCGCAGAGGTGCAAAAGGGCAACGCACTGACGGAAAGAAAATTGCAACGCCTTTTCCTCAACAAAGAGGCGACGCTCAAGATTAAAAAGTGCAACGACTTCGGCGCAGGCGGTGTGTCCGTTGCAATCGGCGAACTTGCCGACGGGTTGGATATCGACCTTGACAAAGTGCCTAAAAAGTACGCAGGGTTGAACGGTACGGAACTTGCTATTTCCGAGTCGCAGGAGCGTATGGCGGTAGTCGTAGCGGCTAGCGACGTAGACGAATTTATCCGCCTTGCCGCGACGGAAAACTTGTCCGCGACCCCCGTAGCGGTCGTCACCGACACGGGCAGAATGAGAATGACCTTAAAAGGCAGAAATATCGTAGATATTTCTCGTGAATTTTTGGATACCAACGGCGTCAAGCAAATCACGAAAGCGGAGATTTGCGACAAAGTGACGACGTGGTTTGATAAAAAAGAGGGCGTTTCCTTCAAAGAGATGACGGAAAAGACCCTTTCCGACCTCAACGTATGCGCAAAGAAAGGCTTGTCGGAGACCTTCGACTCCACGATCGGCGCGCGCACGGTATTTATGCCTTGGGGCGGTAGGACGCAACGCACGCCCGCGATTGCTATGGCGGCGAAAATCTGCGGCGGTGAAACGGACGTATGTACGGTATCCGCCTACGGCTATTCCCCTTATCTTATGGAGACCAGCCCCTTTATCGGCGCGATTTACTCGATCGTAGGCTCGGTATCCAAAGTGGTGGCGACGGGCGCTAACTATGCGGATATCCGTTTGACGTTGCAGGAATTCTTCGAACGTATGACCAAAGACGCCAAGGTATGGGGCGTACCCACCTCCGCACTTCTCGGTGCGCTGTACGCGCAGATGGGCTTAGGGCTCGGCGCAATCGGCGGTAAGGACAGTATGAGTGGTACCTTCGAGGATATCCACGTTCCTCCCACGCTCATCTCCTTCGCGCTTGCTCCTGCAAAAGCAAGCAAATTGATTACCAACGTCTTAAAAGGCGGTGAAAAATTATACCACTTGCCCGTACCTAAAGACGAGCAATCGGTTCCTGATTTCGAGGCGCTCAAAAAAGTATACACGGCAGTCTTCGAGGGTATCAAGGCAGGCAATATCACTTTTGCGACCGTCGTAGAAAACGGTGGCGTAGGCGCGGCGGTTATCAAGTCCGCCCTCGGCAACGAAGTCGGCGTAAAATTCGCGATGGACACGGCTGATTTGTACAGAGAGGCATACGGCGATTTGGTCGTTGCCATCAAAGACGAAAAGGCTTTCGCGGCGGATATTGCAAAGGCGTACGTCGGCGTAGCAAAGGGTAGCCACTTCGTTGGTGACGGCGAAAAAGTACCCTTCCAAAAAGCGGTAGACTCGTACCTGTCCCCCTTGGAGAGCGTATTCGCGACCACGGCGGCAGCGGACGGCAGTATTCCTAAGTGTGATTTCAAGACGAAAAAGAGAACGCCTTCTTCCGTGAAGATTGCAAAACCCCGCGTGTTTATTCCCGTATTCCCTGGCACGAACTGCGAACTGGATACGGCGAGAAAATTCACCCTTGCAGGGGCTGAGACGGAGATCGTCGTCGTGAAGAATAGGTCGGCGCAAGACATCGAGGAGAGCGTAGCGGCAATCGTCGAGGCGATTAAGCGTGCCAACATCATCGCCTTCCCTGGCGGTTTCTCGGGCGGTGACGAACCTGACGGTAGCGGTAAGTTTATCGCGACGACCTTCCGCAACCCTTACATTGCAGAACAGGTCGAGTTGCTTCTCAATAGACGCGACGGCTTGGCGCTCGGTATTTGCAACGGTTTCCAAGCACTCATCAAACTCGGTCTGGTGCCTTACGGCTGCATCAAAGAGATGACGGACGAGTCGCCCACGCTCACGTTCAACAACATTTCGCGCCACGTATCCACGATGGTAGACGTGCGCGTAGCGTCCACGATGTCCCCTTGGCTTTCCGCGTGCAAAGTCGGCGACGTATACAAGGTGGCGGTATCCCACGGCGAAGGCAAGATCGTTGCACCCGTAGCGGAACTGGAGACGATGAGAAAGAACGGTCAAATCGCGACGCAATATTGTGACTTGAAGGGCAAGGCGACGATGACCTCTCCTTTCAACCCCAACGGCTCTATGTGGGCAATCGAGGGTATCACCTCGCCCGACGGTAGGGTTTTGGGTAAGATGGGTCATAGCGAACGTATCGGCGACAACCTTTACAAGAACGTAGAGGGCAACTACGATATGAAGATTTTCGAGAGCGGCGTTAAGTATTTCAGTTAATTATTAAGGATAAAAAACAAGGAGGCGGCTATGACGGATTTTCATACCCACGTTTTACCACGGTTAGACGACGGCGCAAAGACCGTCGAGGTCGCCGCCGAGATGCTCCGTCTTTCCTTCGAGCAGGGGGTAAAGACGGTGCTCGCCACCTCTCATTATTACGGAAAGAACCGTAGCCCCAAGGAGTATATCGAGGCACGCAACAATTCTTATGAATTGTTGACCCCCTTTATTCCAGACGGTATGACTATCAAACTTGGCGCAGAGGTATACCTTAGCGAACGCACCCCCTTGCAGGCGGAGGCGCTCGCCCCCCTTTGTATAGAGGGGACGAGATATCTCTTGATAGAACTCCCTTTCGTGAAGGACTGGGAGGAGGTTATTTACGACAAAATCGGCGCGCTCGTCGACGAGGGGTGCGTGCCTGTGATTGCGCACGTCGATAGATACGCGGCGTTTATCAACAAGCCTCAAAGATTGCTCCAATTCGTCGAGATGGGTTGCCTTTTGCAGGTCAACGCCTCGGCTTTCTTGGAAAGAGGGACGAAGAATTTTGCTTTTGCGCTCCTAAAAAAAGGGTACGTCCATTGTTTAGGCACGGATATGCACGATAATAAGGAAAGAAAACCCGATATGGCTGCGGCAAAGTCGGCGATAGAAGGGAAGGGCTACACGGCGGAATGGTCGGCTTTGCAGGAGAGAATGCGCGCTATGATTTCGGGAGAGGAGTGGTTTATGCCCGCTTTACGCCCGATAAAGAAAATTTTTGGCAAATTTTACTAAAAAAGGTTAAAAAAAGTATAGCAAAGCGTTTGTGTTTTTGTGAAAAGTATGCTAAAATAACTATGCAGTTCAAAAAAGGAGAGATTATCATGGCAAAGATTACGGCAGATACTCTGATTGCAGACGTTTTACAACTCAATCCTAACGCTCCTGAGATTTTGCTTGCGGCAGGTATGCATTGCTTTGGTTGTGCGATGGCACACGGAGAAAGCGTCGCTGAGGCAGTAGCCGTCCACGGCGAAGACCTTGACGCGTTGCTTGCGAAACTCAACGAAGGTTTGGAAGACTAAGCAAAAAGACCCACCCAGGTATGCTTTTACGCATACTTGGGTCGGGAAAAGTATTTATATCGCCCGTACGGCGTACGGGACGACAATTAAATAATTATGGCCCGTTGGTCAAGCGGTTAAGACACCACCCTCTCACGGTGGTATCATGGGTTCGAGTCCCGTACGGGTCACCAGCAAAAAGGATA
>JAFVXN010000135.1 GCA_017501125.1 Clostridia bacterium | reverse complement strand
GGGTGCGTTTGACGATTTTTAGCCCAGCCGAAAATCCGTCGGGTAAATATTTTTGCCCGACGGCAAGCGCCGCCTCCTCCGCCTCTTTCGTATACGGCGTGTCCGTGACGAGGAAAAACTCCGCCTTCCTTTCCTTTTGATAGACGTTGATTGCGTATAAAATGGCGTTATTCAGCCCTTCTATCCCTCTAATCTCCGCCAAATACAGTTGCTTATTGCTCATCGATCAACAACCTAATTTCCTTGAAAAATTCTTCTTCTGCCCGCGCTTTCGGCACCTTCTTAAAGGGTTCGCCCTTCTTAAAAATCAAGCAATCGTCCTTGCCGCCCGCTATCCCTAAATCGGCGTCTTTTGCCTCGCCTGGGCCGTTGACGACACAACCCATCACCGCGATTTTGAGAGGTTTTTTACACGTCTGCACGAACGCCTCTACCTTGGTCGCAAGCGACATACTCTCCCAGTTGCATCTGCCACAGGTGGGGCAAGCCACCACTTCTACGTATTCCTTTTCCAAGCCGCAAGCGCGCAAAATACGCTTTGCCGCCGATATCTCTAAGACGGGATCGTCCGTCAAGGATACCCGAAGGGTATCGCCGATACCGTCCAGCAAAAGAGAGCCTATCCCAACGGCACTCTTGACTATGCCAGATTCCGTCGTGCCCGCCTCCGTCACGCCCACGTGCAAAGGATACTGCGTGCGCGTCGCTAGCAATCTGTACGCCTCTACCGTCAAAGGCACGTCGGACGCCTTGACGGAGATGACGATATCTTCCACGCCGCACTTTTCTAAAAGGGAAACGTTGTAGAGCGCACTCTCCACCAGCGCGGCGGCACTCCTACCGTATTGCGCCAAGAAGTTGGGCTCGATACTGCCCGTATTCGCCCCGACGCGGACGGGAATACGATGCGCCTTGATGCAATCCGCCACGCGGCGTATCTCTTTTTCGCCACCGATATTGCCAGGGTTGATACGCACCTTGTCCGCACCGCTCTCTATCGCCGTCACGGCGAGTTTCGGCGAGAAATGGATATCCGCGACGACGGGAATCGTCAGGGCGTCCGTCAGCGTCTTGATGGCGACGGCGTCAGCCTCGTCTACGACCGCCACGCGCACGATATCGCACCCTGCCGCCTGCAAACGGGCGATTTGGGCGAGCGTGCCTTGCGTATCCGCCGTCCTCGTGGTCGTCATCGATTGAATTTTTACGCGGTGTCCGCCACCGATTTTTACGCCTTTGACGTCGACGCATCGGGTACTTTCGCGCCTGCAAATCTCTGCCATGCCTATCCCCTTTAGTTATCTTTCGTATGTTTCATCATGCTCTGCAATTCCGCCATAAAGGAGGAAATATCTTTGAACGAACGATACACGGACGCGTAGCGCACGTAGGCGACTTCGTCCGTCTTTTTCAGCCTTTCCATGACCATCTCGCCGATTACTTTGGAAGAAATTTCGCTGTCCATACTGTTGTAGACCTGCTTGGAAATATCCGCCACCATATCGTCGATGGTCGCCATGGAAACGGGACGTTTTTCACACGCCTTGATGATACCGTTGCGAATCTTTTCCGCGTTGAAAGACTGACGAATCCCGTTGCTCTTTACCACGAGCACGGGCGTCACCTCGATCGTCTCGTAGGTCGTGAAACGCCTGCCACAGGCAATACACTCCCTGCGGCGACGAATCGT
>JAFVXN010000134.1 GCA_017501125.1 Clostridia bacterium | reverse complement strand
TTGCCAGCGCTTGATGTATTTCATCCTATCCATGTACGCGTAAAAATCGTATTTCATCTTTTTTCCTCTTTTTTTTATGAAATGATTGACAAATAAATTTTGCTTGTTTATAATATGATTAAAAGGCGCAGATGCCAGCAAGAGAGCGCGCAGTACAACGCTTTGCCCCATCTCTCACCTGATTAAAGGCGGAGATGCGAGCAAGACAAGGCGTGCGAGCACTCTCGACGGGAGTGTACTGAATCGTACACGAGCAAGAGAGCGCGCAGTACAACGCTTTGCCCATCTCTTACCTGATTAAAGGCGGAGATGCGAGCAAGACAAGAAGCGCGAGGATAACTTGAGGGCGCGTACTAAAGCGTACGCAACCGAAAGTTGCCACAGCGCGACGCAGTATTGCGAAGCATATACGTCTTTAATAAAATTGAATCCGTCGTGGGTGCTGTAAAAGGCTGAGATTATACCATTGGAATCGGCAAGGTAATACTTGAGCGAGAGATTGATAACGAAAGGATTATTCCGCCCACTTTTTAGTGGGCGAATTTTTTACGTGCGGCGGAAAAGGAGTGTTTTTATGTATCTTTCTAACCTACTGACCGCCGAGGAAATCCTCGACACCTTGACGCCGATTGCCCTGTGGGTAATCCTTGGTGTTGTCGCCGCTTTGATCGTAGCGGGATTGCTCGTCTTCTTTTTGGCGAAGAAGGCCTTCCCAAAATACGCCAAGTACGCCGCAATCGGCTTTTTTAGCCTACTGCTACTCTTTGCCGTCGCCTTCTTTGCGCTCGATCTTGTCAAGACGCACGCAGAAGACGCCTCGCAAGAAACGGCGAATTTCGTACTTATTCCTTTGTTGGTCTTTGTATCGACCCTTTTGATTGCCCTCGTCTCTTACGCCATCACGGATAAATTCTTCCCCAAGGCGAAGAAAGTCGTCGGCATCGTCGCCCTCTCTTTGGCGGGGGCGGCACTCGTCGCCGTACTCGTGTGTTTGATTGTATACTACAATCAAAATATCGACGGGGACGGGTATTACAACTCGGACGTGGCGACGGTACAACAAGCGGCGCTGTATATCGGGGCTGCCGTTTGCATCGCCCTGCTTATAGGCGTCGCCTTTACCGATAAGCAAAAACTTACCTTCGATGCACGTTCGCTCGCCTTTGCAGGCGTGTGCGCTGGGATGAGTTATGCCCTGTCCTACATCAAATTGTGGGATATGCCCCAAGGCGGTTCCGTCACCCTCGTATCCCTTTTGCCTATTATGGTATACGCCTATATCTTCGGCGTGAAAAAGGGCATCTTCGTCGGGTTCGTCTACGGTGCGTTGCAGGCGGTACAGGACCCGTGGATTATCCACTTTGCCCAGTTCATACTCGACTACCCCGTCGCCTTCGCCGCGTGTGGGCTTGCAGGACTGTTGAGAAAGGTTCCCTTCGCCCAAAAAGCACCGCAACTGTCCTTTGCCTTAGGTGCGGCAATCGGCGGTACCATGCGCTATATCTGCCACGTGCTTTCGGGTGCGCTCGCCTTTGAGGCGTATGCCGTCGCCGAAGGTCAAACGGCGTGGATATACAGCCTTGGCTACAACTCCTACGTCTTCGTGGACGTGGCGCTAGTCATCGTCGCAGGCGCCGTTATCTTCTCCTCCAAAGCCTTCTTACGCGCCGCGCAAAAGGCTAGCCAGCCTAGACAGCCCGTAGCGGAAAAAGAGGGGGAATAACGCCCCTCAATACACGGCGATTTCGTCGAAAACCGCCTTATCCACGATAAGTTTTTTGGCGGTCAAATCCACCTTTTTTACGACGCCCTTGACGGCGGGAAAGAGCACTTTTTTGCCCTCTTTCTCTATCGTATACACGTCGCTGGAAAGGAGCGAAACGTCCGTCACCGTGCCTAAATGCTCCCCTTCCTCAGTCTCGCAAGCAAGGCCGATGATATCGACGATATAGTATCTCCCTTCCTCTAAATCAGGGGCGTCTTCTCTTTTGCCGTACAGTTTTTTGCCACGCAAAAGTTCTGCGGCGTTCCTATCGGGTACACCGCGAAGTCCAAGATACGCCACACCCGCGTTCTCACGGAAAGAAAGTATCTTATACGCCGCGCCGTCGATATAGACGGCGCCAAATTTTTTAATATCAAAAGGGGTATCGGTAAAGGGTTTTACTTTGAGTTCCCCTTTTATCCCCTGCGGCTTCAAAATCTCACCGATGAGTAAATCTTCCATACCTCTCCTTATCCTGCTTTTGCAAAGCGCAAAAAGGCTTTCTTTTGGAAAGCCTTTTTTATGCGATTTTTTTATATCTTGACGAGATCAAGCGTCTTCTTCCGCGTCCACGGCTTCGCCGTCTTTTTCGCGGATTTCTATCACGTATTTTTTCTCGTCCTTAGTGGTAGTAGCCGCCACCAGCGTACGCAACGCTTTTGCAATCTTACCCTGTTTGCCGATTACCTTGCCCATATCCGAAGAGGACAGACTAATCGTCACTTCGGTGACTCTTTCCTTCTCCACGACCTCGTAGGAGACGTTGTCTTTGTCTTCTGCGAACTGATTGACGATATATTTGATCAACTCTAACATGGTTGCTCCTCCAAATTAAGAATTATCTTATTTGGATTTCTTCGTTCTGGTCTTCGCAGCGGAAAGTTTTGCAGATTTTTCCATAGCACCGCTCTTAACGAGCAAACTCTTTACCGTTTCGGTAGGTTGCGCGCCGTTAGCGATCCACTTCTTAGCGAGTTCCACGTCGATTTTTACTTCTGCGGGGTTAGCCGTAGGGTTGTAGAAACCGATTTGTTCGATGTATTCGCCAGTGGCAGCCTTTCTGCTGTCTGCAACAACTACACGGTAGATAGGGTTCTTCTTGTCGCCCATTCTAAAAAGTCTCATTTTAACCATAATAAATACCTCCAAAGTATCTTAAAAATTTTTTCTTATTTTTTAGGCTTTCGCCTTTTTTTCTTTCGCTACGTCGGGTTTAGAAAGGAAGTTTGAATCTGCCCTTGCCACCCTTTAATTGTTTCATAATCAGTTTCGTCTGCTCGAATTGCTTAAGCAACTGATTGATTTCTTGTACGCTCGTGCCCGAGCCTGCCGCGATACGACGCTTTCTCTTATGGTCGATAATCGACGGGTTTTCCCTCTCCTGCAAGGTCATCGAAAGGATAATCGCCTTCGTCCTTTCCAGTTTCTTTTCGTCGATATCCCCTTCGTTGATTTTCATCTTGCCCGCACCAGGGAGCATAGACAGCATCGCCTGCGCGCCGCCCATCTTTTTCATCATCGCGAACTGTTCGAGATAGTCGGACAGCGTGAAAGCGTTCTCGCGCATCTTTTGTTGCATTTTTTTCGCGTCTTCTTCGGTGATGGCTTGTTGCGCCTTTTCAATCAAAGACAGCACGTCGCCCATACCGAGAATTCTCGACGCCATACGGTCGGGATAGAAGGGCTCGAGATCGGTCACTTTCTCCCCTACGCCGATGAATTTGATAGGCTTGCCCGTCACCGCTTTGACGGAAAGACACGCACCGCCTCTCGTATCGCCGTCGAGTTTCGTCAAAACGACGCCGCTTATCTCCAGACGCTGATTGAAGGTGTCCGCCACGTTGACTGCCTCTTGACCCGTCATCGCGTCGACGACGAGCAACGTCTCCGTCACTTCCACCGCCTTCTTTATCTCTTCCAACTCCTTCATCAAGGCGTCGTCTATCTGCAATCTGCCCGCCGTGTCCAAAATCACGGTATCGTAGTTCATACTGCGGGCGTATTCAATCGCTTCCTTTGCCGTCTTTACGGGGCTCTGCGTGCCCTTTTCAAAGACCTCGACCGCCACCTGCGAACCTACTACTTTGAGTTGCGTAATCGCCGCAGGACGATAGATGTCGCCTGCCACCAACAAAGGTCTCTTGCCTTGCTTTTTGAGGAGCAACGCCAACTTTCCGCACAGCGTCGTCTTACCTGCACCTTGCAGACCGCACATCATAATGACGGTGGGAAGTTTCGGCGAGACTTCGAGTTTTGCATTCTTTGCGCCCATCAGCGCGATAAGTTCCTCGTTGACGATCTTGACGACCTGTTGCGCAGGGTTCAAGGAAGATAAAATCTCCTGTCCTACCGCCTTTTCGCTGACGTCAGCGATGAACTGCTTGGCAACCTTTAAGTTAACGTCCGCCTCAAGAAGCGCCACGCGCACCTCGCGCATCGCCGTCTTAATCTCGAGTTCCGTCAACTTTCCGCGCTTAGTCAGTTTGGAAAATATATGATTTAATCTTTCGGATAACGAACCAAATAACGCCATATCTCTCCTTTACCACTCCACGCCCATCTCTTTACGTAAGGCGGCAAGCCCTGCTTTGATCGCCTGAGCCTCCTCGCCCAACGCCGCGTCCAGAAAAGCGTCTTCCCTTTGCGCGTACGCCTGTTTTCGCGCCTCGTCTACCTCTTGCGCCTTGCAAACGCCGAGTTTTTTCTCCGCGTCCAACAAAATCCCTTTCGTCGTCTGTAAACAGTCGTATACGCTTTGACGAGAAACGGACAACTGCTCCGCTATCTCGCCCAAGGACAAATCGTAGTTGAAGTACAAGTCGCCGATTTTTTGCTGACGCTCGGTAAGCAAGGGCGCGTATACGTCCCAGTACTTTACGTACGCCAAATCGTCCTTCATACTTGCCTTCCCCCTATCCAATTCTCCCACATTATACCCCAAAAAAATACGCCTGTCAAGTATTTTTCCTTGACAGGCAAAACTTTTTTAGAAAAGATGCAGAATATCGACCAAAATCGCAAAGCCGAAGATGACGATGATGCCCACGAAGTGGATAATCGCCTCCACCTTTCTATTCAACGGCTTTTTGCGAATCCACTCTATGATGCAAAAGACGACTTTACTGCCGTCGAGCGCGGGCACGGGCAATAGATTGAATATCGCAAGATTGACGCCGATTAGAGCCGCCATATTGAGGTAGGAATCAAACCCTCTCGACGCCACGTCCGCCGTCGCGGTAATCGTCGTCACGGGTCCGCCCAGCGAATCACACCCGACTTTCCCCGTAAACAACTCGCCTAAGGAGCGCAAGATGACCCCTGCCAACTTAAAGGAGTACTCGAAGGACGCGCCTATCGTCTCCCAGAATCCAAGGCGCACGTAGGTGCCTTTTAAGCCGTACCCTACCGTCACGCCGAGCGCCTCAAAAATGGGGTTGGCGTCCGACATGCCCGAAAAATGGACGTCCTCTTGAATCTCCCAATCGTAATGAACGACCTGCCCTTCGCGCAGAACGGACAGGTGGATAATATCCCCTGCTTTCTTACCGTCCAACGCCGTCTGGTAATCGGTAATAAGATACAATCTTACGCCGTTTATCTCCAACACCACGTCGCCGACCTGCAACGCCATCTCAGGCTGGGGCACGGGCGTTTGCCCTTCACCGCCTTCGTCTCCACTACCGCTACCGCCTTCTTGCCCTTCGTCGCCGCCGTCAAAAATACCGCCGCCGATCAAATCCCCTTCGTTATCGTCGTTGATGCTCGCGTTTATCTCCGTGACGATCGTCGCCTGCGTAGGAACCTTATAAAACTCGTACCTGGGGGCTCCGTATATCCCTATCATAAGGAGGGTAATCAACAGAGCGAGCAGATAATTCATCGTGGCGCCCGCCACCAACACGATAATCCTCTTCCAAGGAGGCTGGTTGTTGAATCGCTCCCCCTTCGGCTCCGGATAGTCGTAATCGTCCTCTTTTTTCTTCTTTTTCTTCTTTCCTTGCTCGCCCTCGCCTTCCTTCTCGGCGGGCTCGCTTTGCCCCTCGTCTTGCGAAATCTCGTCCTCTTTTTCTCCCTCGGGCTGTTCTCTTCCGTCGTCTTCTGCCGTCGTAGGATTTTCCCCGTCCTTTTCAGGCGCGTCGGGCTCCTCTTTAATCCGTGTGAACAGCGCGTCTATCTCCGCCCTTTCTTCCAGCGTCGCGGACGCAGGGGGCGTCCCTTCTTTCGCGACAGGCGTATCTTCGCCCTCGGGCGTTGCCACCTCTACGTCGGGCGTTCCCTCTTCGTCGGGCGCGCCTTCTTGCGT
>JAFVXN010000133.1 GCA_017501125.1 Clostridia bacterium | reverse complement strand
CCGCGCGTTGGCGTTGATAGTAGGGACCGTAATCGCCACACAAGTCCGCCCCTTCGTCAAAAGCAACGCCGAAATACTTCAGCGAGGAGTGAATCACCTCCACCGCACCTTCCACCTTTCTCTTTTCGTCCGTATCTTCGATACGAAGGTAGAAGACGCCGCCACTTTGATGAGCCACGCGCTCGTTGGCAAGCGCAACAAACAAGTTGCCGATATGCATAAAGCCCGTGGGGCTGGGGGCAAGTCTCGTCACTTGCGCACCTTCAGGCAATTCTCTTAAAGGATATCTTTCCTCGTAATAGGAAAGAGGTTTGACGTTCTCGTCAGGTATGAGCGCATCCGCTAATTTTTGTAAATCCATAATCTTCCTCGTCTATTAAAAAAAGTCTATATTGTCGGGTGTGATTTCGTACAATCCGTTCTCGATGCCGTGTACAATCTCCACCACTTTATCCGTCGTGGGCGTGGGAGTTCCGTTGCCCTTGCCGACCTTGCACACCACGCCGTCCACAAAGTCTATCTCGCACCTTCTTCCCTTTTGCACGTCCTTGAGCATACCGGAAAGCAGTTTTTTATGTTTCTTCATCGCTACGGGCAATAGGCACAACGCAAACGCCGTCTTAAACGCGCCCTTGCCACCCAGCAATTTTTGAAGGTCGTGCCCTTGCACTTTCCCGACCGTCACGCCGTCCGCCGTCGCCGTATCGTATGCTTCTCGAAGAAGGCGCAGGGCGATTTTTCGCGTCTTTAACCCACTGGCAATCTCGCCGAAGGTCAGCCCCGTCACCACGGAGAGTCCTGAAAAAGCGGAATTAATCGCAAGTTTTGCCCACCTCGCACCAGCCAAGTCCTCCGTCGTCGTCACAAACGCCTCGTTGCCGTTGACTTGAATAGCCGCAGACAAAATCTCTTGCAACAACGGCGTTTTCGCATTGTCGTTTTTATATCCGCCGACGACGATGGACATTGCCGATAACCGACTGGTCAGTTGTACCCTTCCTTCCCCGACGAAGGTCGCGCCCCAAGAAGCCACGCCACCGTACGTCTTTTCTTCGCCGAGTGACTCGGCTACGGAAAGTTCGGGCAAGCCGTTCTGGGTCGTGCACACAATCCCGTCTTCCGTCAAATGGTCTTTTAGAAACTCTAATATCTTAGCGTTGTCGCGCTGCTTGGTCATCAGGAAAATTACGTCGTATTTTCCCGTCATCTCCTCGGGGAAAAGTGCCGTCACCTTCGCCGTGATCGTTCTCCCGTCCGCAACGCAATCAATCGTTGCGCCCTCTTTTTTCAAGGCATTAATATGCGCGACGTTGCGACTGATTAGATGTGCGTCGATACCACCGAGGGTCAAAAACGCCCCCAGCACCGTACCCATCGCACCCGCGCCGTAAACGGCTACCTTTTTATCCATATTCACTCCTTAATCGTGTCTTTCGTCGCTATCGAAGGTTTCGCAAAATCTCGCCGAGAAAGAGGGCGCCTCCCCACCTGCGTACAAATGGGAGATATCGCCAAAACCGCAACATCTAAATATCGCCTTCCCCTCGCGCCGTTCTTCCGTGTAAAGAGTCGTCACGGACGAGGTAAGCGCTACCGTGTGATGAAAAAGGAACATAGGCGAACAATTGAACAGGTGTGAAAGCAATACGCTTTCTAAGCCAAAATGGCAAAAGAGCACCACCGTGTCTCTATTCGGTTGCTCCGCCTTAAAGATTTTTCCGTCGCGACGATAGCCGTGGCTGGCGAGCAATTCGTCCAACCCTCTCCCCACCGCCTCGTAGGCGGATTGCACCTGCTTTTCCTTCATACAGGGAAAATTGTACCAGTCGTTGGTAGAAAGTATATCTTCCTTCGTCCAAAACTCAGGCAGTAAATCCCACAGCAAATGGTCCTTTTCGCCCGTCGGCAAATCAATCAAGTGATTAAACTCCGCAAGCCACCACTTTTCTTTTACCTCGCGCACCTTCCCAAGCGCACGTGCCGTATACATACAGGTATCTTTCGCCCTGCCAAGCGGCGAGGTGTACAGCGCCGTAATATCTTCCTTTTTCAGTCGCTCTGCTAAAAGCGCCGCCTCACGGCGTCCTTTTTGCGTCAGCGTATCATTTTCATAATCAGGGTCGCCGTGTCGGACGATTAACAGCCTCATTCTTCCGCCACCTGCATCCTTTGCGCATCTTCCATGAACGGCATTAAAACGGAATTTTGCACGTAGAGATACTCCTCTTTAATCGTCAAAATATCCCCTTCCAAGTTAAGATAATCCACCGATTCTCTCAACGCTTTTTCAAAATCTTTCACGATAGAAACGCCGAATTTTTCTTCGTAGGCTTTCAGCGAAACGCCGTATTTCGTACGAAGCCCCAGCATAATAAACTCGAATTTTGCCGTAGGCAAATCCACCTTTTCGCAGGTGATGACCGCCTCGTGTCCCGAGATGATGCATTTCATATACTCGTCCAAATCAAAGGTGTTGGTAAACCGCTTGCCTTTGATAAACGAACTGGCGGAGATGCCGACGCCGATATATTCGCCACGTTGCCAGTAGTTGAGGTTGTGTTTGCCTTCGTATCCAGGGACAGCAAAATTAGATACTTCGTATCTACAATAACCTTTTTCTTCCAGAAGGTTTTTAGCAAAATCGTACATCTCGGCGACCTCGTCCTCGTCGGGCAACTCGCCGTTCAAGTAATCGCTATAAATGGGCGTACCGTCTTCGGGCGTCAACGCGTAGACGGAGATATGTTTTGACCCGCAACGGTGAGCAAGTTCAATCGTCTTTGCGACGTCCTCTTTCGTCTGCTCTTTCAGCCCTATCATTACGTCCGTGCTAAAATTCTCCCCTTTTAAGAGGTTGGTCGCGTACACGTAATCGCGGACGTTATGGATGCGGCCAAGGTCTTCCAGTTGCTCGTCTATCGCCGTCTGTAAACCGATGGAAAAGCGGTTGATCCCTGCGCGCTTATACGTCTCGACCTTGCTCTCCCCTATCGTGCCAGGGTTGAGTTCCAACGTCACCTCCACCTTTTTTGCAAGGTTAAAACATTTTTTAATTTGGTTCATCGCACCCAAGATAAATTTCGGCGGAATATAAGAAGGAGTCCCACCGCCAAAATATACGGTATCAAAGGTGTAGTCCTTGAGTTGATCCCCTCGAATCTTCAATTCCTTGTAAAGGCACGCCATGTACGCCTCTGCCATATCAATTTTGTCGGGGAAGGACACGAAGTCGCAATAACTGCACTTGTGCCTACAAAAAGGGATATGAATATAAATACCTGCCATAATCGTTTCCTTATCAGTCTTTATTCGTCTTCAAAATTTCCATAAATACTTCGGAAGGCACCTCTACGCTACCCACCTGACGCATACGCTTTTTCCCTTCTTTTTGCTTTTCCAGCAACTTTCTTTTACGGGTAATGTCGCCACCGTAGCACTTGGCAAGGACGTCTTTGCGCACCGCTTTGACCGTCTCTCTAGCGATAATTTTACCGCCGACCGCCGCCTGCACGGGAATCTCGAACAACTGGCGAGGAATCGCCTCTTTTAAGTTCTCGCAAAGTTGTCTACCTCTTTCGTACGCCCTGCCTTCAAAGACGATAATAGACAACGCGTCACAAATCTCGCCGTTGAGTAAGATGTCAAGGCGCACCAGTTTCGAACGCTGATAGCCTGCCAACTCGTAATCCAAACTCGCATACCCTTTCGTGCGTGATTTCAAACTGTCAAAGAAATCGTACACAATCTCGTTGAGGGGCAACGTATACTCCAACTTTACGCGCCTTTCGTCAAGGTAGGTCATATTCTTGAACACGCCACGCTTTTCCTTACACAAATCCATTACCTGACCCATATAGTCGGGAGGCGTAAAAATCTCCGCCTTGACAATCGGCTCTTCCATGTATTCGATATCCGAAGGGTCGGGCATATGCGAAGGATTATCGACGAACAGTTCCGTCCCGTCCGTCTTATGCACGAGATAACTAACCGAAGGCGCCGTCGTGATAATATCGAGGTTGAATTCCCTCTCGATACGCTCCTGAATAGTCTCCATATGGAGCAGCCCTAAAAATCCGCACCTAAACCCAAACCCGAGCGCGACCGAATTATCCGGCTCGAAAATGAGAGAGGCGTCGTTCAACTGCAACTTGAGGATTGCCTCTTTTAAGTCGTTGAATTTACTGCCGTCCAAGGGATAAATACCGCAAAAGACGACGGGTTGCACTTTCTTGTAGCCAGGGAGAGGCTCGGCGGCGGGCATCAAGGCGTTGGTGACCGTATCGCCTACCGCTACGTCTTGGATGGACTTGATGGAAGCCGCAATATACCCTACTTCCCCCGCCTGCAATTTTTCCTTGGGGAAAAGCCCCGGAGCAAACGCACCTACTTCCGTCACGTCGTATACCGTATCCGAAAGGAAAGTCTTTATCTTATCGCCCACCTTAACGCTACCGTCTTGCAAGCGGACGAAAAGAATAACCCCCTTGTAGTTGTCGTAATAACTATCGAAAATAAGCGCCTTCAAAGGGGCGTTCGTTTCGCCGTCGGGTGCGGGGAAAAACTGCGAAATCGCCTCCAACAAATCTTCGATGTTCGTCCCTTCTTTCGCCGAAACGCAAGGCACGTCCGAGGCGTCCAGCCCGATGACGTCCTCAATCTCTTGCTTTACCTCGTCCACCCTTGCACTGGGCAAATCGATTTTGTTGATAACGGGTAAAATCTCCAGATTGTTCTCAAGCGCAAGATAGACGTTGGCAAGCGTCTGCGCCTCGACGCCCTGCGTGGCGTCCACGACCAAAATCGCGCCTTCGCACGCAGCCAAAGAACGGCTGACCTCGTAGGTGAAGTCGACGTGGCCAGGGGTGTCGATAAGGTTATACTCGTACTCCGTGCCGTCTTTTGCCGTATAGTACATACGCACGGGAGTGAGTTTAATCGTAATCCCCCTTTCTCTTTCAATATCCATACTATCGAGGAGTTGCTCCTCCATATCGCGTTTGGATACCTGCCCCGTCATTTCAATCAATCTATCCGCCAACGTGCTTTTGCCGTGGTCAATGTGGGCAATTATACAAAAATTTCTTAATTTGTCGTTAGGTTTCGCCATAGTTTCCCTTTATATATCTAAATCGAACAATTTTACAAACGCACGCATTTCAAAAGAAGCAGGTTCCGTCTTGGACGTCAAAAGCCCTACGGAACGGGCAGGCAAGACGGGGTCCGTCTTGACCTCGAACAAGGTCTTTTCGTCCAACAGCGTCTGTGCGTATTCTCTGGGGATTACGCCGACGCCCATACCCTTTGCCACCAACCTCTTCATCAAATCCCAACTGCCCACTTCGATAGACGAGGAAAGATTGACCCCCATAGCGTCCATAAAGTTATCGAGCGCCCTTCTCGCCACCGTATTTTTCTCCAAAAGCACGAGGGGGAGCGATTGCACCACAGAGAGCGGTTGCGTCTTCGCCGCTAAATCCGCGTATTTTTCACCGACGACAAAGACGTCGCTAAGGCGCATACAATTGCCGTGCAACGAAAGGTTCTGCTCGGGTGCGATGGGCAGATTGACGAACGCCATATCGCATTCCCCTGCCTTCAACGCTTCGATTGCCTTAGGAGTGACGGCGGAAATCAACTCGATTTTTACAGAGGGATATTCCTCGTGGAAACGGACGATCTTGTCCGCCAAGAAATAACGAAAAATCGTCTCCGACGCACCGATTCGAATCACGCCTTTTGCGCTGTCGTTAATACGCGCTATCAGCGTCTCCGCCTCCGCAAATAAGCCCAACGCCTTTTCGACCTTGGCAAAAATCGTCTTGCCGCCTTGGGCAGACAACTCCATACCGCGGTGGGTACGATTGAACAGGGATACCCCCAACTGATTCTCTAATTGTTTGATGGATTGTGAAACGGCAGGCTGAGAGATATACAACTCCTCCGCGGCTTTCGTCAAACTGCCACACTTCGCCACCGTATAGAACACCCGATATAAATCAAGATTGACCATAATTCTTCCCCCTTTCTCTTATTTACCTACGCAAAACTTAGAGAAAATCTCTTCTATTATCCTTTCCGTAGCCGTCTCGCCCGTAATTTCGCCGAGCGCGTCCCAACACTCCTTCACGTCTACCGCTATCAAATCCAACGACTCGCTCCGACAAGCGTTGAGCGCCTTCGTCACGCTGTCTTTCGCCCTTCGCAGGGCGTCGTAATGTCTTTCTTCTATCAAAAACGCCGCGTCCTCGCCCCTGTCGCCGAAACTTTTTTCATATAAGAGCGTTTTAAGCCTTTCTATCCCCTCGCCAGTCATAGCGGATATCTCAAGATCCGCCGATTGGTTAGTGCCCGACGCCAAATCTATCTTATTGACGATTTTTATAAGAGGTTTCCCCTCCAACCTAGAAAGCAAATCGAGATCCTCGCTATCCTCGTCCGTCGCGTCTACGACGTACACCGCCACGTCTGCCGATTGAATAATCCTTTCCGCCATTTGAATCCCGATACTTTCTATCTCGTCGCCGCTTTCGCGCACGCCTGCCGTATCGTACAAATTGAATTTTCTTCCCTCTATCTCTATCGTCCCTTCCACCGCGTCGCGCGTCGTACCGGCAATAGAGGAAACGATTGCCTTATCGTATCCAAGCAGCCTGTTAAGCAAGGAACTTTTGCCCGTGTTCGGCTTACCGCAAAGGGCAACCGTCACGCCCGACTTGATTTTTCTACCCGTCGCATACCCTGAGAGCAAGGAAAGAATCTCTTTTTCCGTCTCCTCTAAAACGGCTTGCGTCTGTGCCGTCTGCACCTCTTCCAAATCCTCTTCGGGATAGTCGAAAGAGACGTCTATCTCCGCAAGTGCCGTCGTCAACGCGGACTGCAAAGCCTTGACCCTTTCCGTCAACTTTTCACTGTAAAGCATATACCCTGCTTTTACCTCGGCTTCGCTCTCGCCGTTAATCATATCCGCGACGCCTTCCGCCGACGCCAAAGACAGTTTTCCATTCAAAAAGGCACGTTTCGTAAACTCGCCGCGCGTTGCTGGACGGGCGCCCAAGGCGTACGTGCGCTTTAACACGCCCCTTGCAATACTCTCCCCTCCGTGACAGTGGAATTCCACCACGTCCTCGCCCGTATAACTGTGCGGCGCCTTGAAATATACGCACATACCGTAATCGGTAAACCCTTCCGCCTCAATCTCGCCCGTATACATACGATAAGGCTGAAAGTCAACGACGGGAATTTTTGCATTGGGACGAAACATCTTCGACGCTAATTCGAGCGCCGTTTCTCCGCTTATCCTGATAATTGCCACACCGCCTTTACCGTGCGGAGTTGCGATTGCCGAAACGTTTTCTTGCATATTCTCGTCCTCGTAAAACTGTGCTTTGGTATAACTTTCAATTATAACCTGTACTTATTATAACACACCTGCTTTTGTGTGTAAATCCTTTCCAGCATCTTTTTTATAAAAAAAGACGGAAAATATAACTTTTTCTTATTTTCCGTCTTCAAAATCGTTATGAAATTGTCACAAATCAATTAAACCAATCTTCACCCTTTTGTCCACTAGCGTCGTCGCTTTCGCTCCTCGTGGAGTCTCCACCGAATTCTGCAAACGGCTCGTCGGAAGGAGCGGGCGCAGAAGACGTCGTAGCCGCAGGATTTTGGGGATTAGGATTGCCCTGAGGCGACGAGGCGGTATTGCCGTTGTTTGCCTGACCGTACGGGCCGTAATTGCCCTGCCCATAAGGTCCGTACGACTGATTGAACTGACCGTATTGTCTTTGATACTCTTGATGTTGTTGCTGTTGCCTACGGATAAACTCCTCCCTTTGACGGCGGATATAATCCTCGTAGTCAATCGCTGGTCTTTTTCTAAAGACAAAGACGAAGATATAACGCACAGGCAAGCCTGCCACGATAGGCACGAGCAAAGTCAAAAAGGCAAACAAATAGGCAAACCTCGGCTGATATCTCTTATAAAGCCCCGAGAAAAGCACGAAGAGGAATACGTTGCAAACGAACTGTATAATCGGCACGACCCACCAAAAAATCGTATAGACAACGTAAGCGTAATAGGAAAGTCCTTCCAACTCCACCCATTGCAACGGCGAGCCAAACTGCCCGTCGACGTATTGCGGAGGTCCCTCTACGCTATAAAGATAGATTTGCGCTGCGATGAACAAACCGCAAACAATGCAGGTCACCACCTGCGCCACAAGCGCAAAGATGCCAGGACGGCGCATGCGTTGGCCAAAAATCGTACACCTGCCGCCCAACCGCTCTACCAAGATAAAATTGGCAAAAGGCAGAAAAGCGAGCCACTTATGCCTTACCCCTTGCCCTTTCGCCATACGATACAAACCGAACGCTTGAAAAAGGAACATAATCAGCCACACGCCGAAAGCACCCAAAAGCGACAACACGAGAATATCCCTCGTAAGCACGGGATACAAAATATCGCTCGCCTGCAAATACACGGAGTTCGCGTATCCCCAAGCAGACGTTATCGTCTCGTATAACATAAAAATTTCCATATAATTCTCCTAATCCTGATATACGACGTCAACAAGGGTCAAACCCTTTGCCGCCATCGTCTTCCCCAGCAAATTTCGTTCACCCGTTTCGTACGCCTTTTGCAAGGAATCTGCCGTTTTTCTTCCTGCGGCAATCTCGATAAGTTCCCCTACCATCGTCCGCACCATATTGTACAAAAAGCCGTTGCCCGTCACGTATACGCTAATAATGGGCTGGGAGAAAACTTGCTCCTTTACCACCTTCACCTCGTACACGGTACGCACCGTTGTCTTCACGGAGGAACCTGACGCGCAGAACGCCTTAAAATCGTGCGTCCCCTCAAACAGCCTTGCTGCGTCTTGCAACAAAGAAACCTCGGGTAAATTCTCTATGCGCACGGCATAACGACTAAGCAACGGATTCTCTTTATCCCCCTCGTACAAACGATAGCAATAAGTCTTCCTTTTCGCGCTGCGGTTGCTGTCAAATCCGTCTTCTGCCTGCCACCCCTTTATCGCGCGGATATCGTCAGGCAAAAAGCGATTGACGCAATCGGGCATTTTTTCGGGAGGCACGCTTACTTCCGCGTCAAAATGGCACACCTGTCCTAAGGCGTGTACGCCTGCGTCCGTACGACCGCTCGCCGTCACCTTCACCTCAGTACCCAACGCCTGCAAAAGCGCTTCTTCTAGACGTTGTTGCACGCTGACAGCGTTCTTTTGCCGTTGCCAACCTGCATAAGAGGTGCCGTCGTAGGCAATTTTTAATACGTACCGCATAACCACCTCTTAAACCACTACGGGTCCTATCGGGAAAAATCTAAGCACAATCACGCTAGCCAACAACGCCAGCACGAACAACACCGAGATTAAATCTCGATAGCCAAATCTTAATTTTTTGTATTTCGTGCGCACCTTACTACCCGTATAGCATCTTGCGTCCATCGCGTCGCCTAATTCTTCCGAACGTCTAAACGCACTGATGAGCAAGGGAATCAACACGGGGACGATTGCCTTAACCCTCTTAATGAGTCCACCCTTTTCAAAATCGGCGCCCCTCGCCTTCTGCGCGTTGATAATACGTGCCGTTTCGTCAGACAAAATGGGGATAAACCGCAATGCAATCGACATAATAAGCGCCAATTCGTGAACGGGCAACTTAATCAATTTGAAAGGGAATAAAAGTCCTTCTAAGCCGTCAGTAAGCGCCACGGGCGAGGTCGTCAACGTCAACAACGACGACGTCAATATCAGCAAAACCAAGCGAACAGCCAGAAAAGCCGAAAAATATACCGCCCCTTCCCAAATCCTAATTACCCACCAATCGGCTATCCACCACTCCCACCACAGCACGTCTTTTGCGGGATCGCCTGCATAAAAGAAGAGGTTGAGCACGACCGTAAACAGCAACAGGAACCAGATGCCTTTGACCGACTTTAGAAGACTAACAAACGGCACCCTTGAGCAAATTGCAATAATAATAAAGCAGAGGGCGCATATCCCCAATGCAACGAAATTATTCGCCAGAAAAATCGCTACGACGAAGACGATGAAGGCAAGGATTTTCAGTCGCGGGTCGCATTTATGCACGAAGGATTTGGCAGGATAATACTGCCCAAAGGAAACGTCAGCCCTTTGCCGCCACCTCCTTCGTCACCCTGAGCCACGTATTCTTTACAAAATCGTCCACCGTGTAGTTGCAATCAATCTCTACGCCTTTCTCTTTTAACAGCGAAGTTATCTTTGCCGTATAGGGAATATCCAACCCGAGATTGTAAAGTTTCTCCGCGGAGGAAAACAACTTTCTCGGCGTGTCAACCGCCACGACGACGCCCTTTTCAAAGACCGCCACCCGATTGCAATTTTCCGCAATTTCGTCCATATCGTGCGAGACGATGACGACCGTCTTGCACCAACCGCCATGCAAATCGTGCAACAGGCGCATAATTTCTTGTTTTCCCAAAGGGTCTAACCCTGCCGCAGGCTCGTCCAACACGAGAATCTGCGGTTTCGTCACGATAACGCCCGCAATGGCGACGCGACGCTTTTGTCCACCCGATAAATCAAAGGGAGATTTGTCCTTGACCGACTCGTAATCGAGCCCCACCGTCTCCAACGCCTCGCGGACGGCAACCTCTATCTCTGCCTTAGAAGGCGCTTTTTTTGCAAAATTTTTCAAGCCGAAAGCAACGTCGTCAAAAACCGTCTCGGCAAACAATTGATATTCCGGATACTGGAATACCATACCAACCTTGCTTCTAAGTTCCTGAAAATCCGTCTTTTTATTCGCTAAATCGTACCCTGCCACCGTCAATTTTATCTCGGGTGCAGAGGATTTTTTCTTCTTCCTATATCGCTTGTGCGCAGAAGGGACTTTCAAAAGAGCGTTGAGATGCTGCACGAAGGTAGACTTACCACTGCCCGTATGCCCGATTATCCCGAAAAAATCGCCCGTGCGGATATGCAGCGTCGCATCCGTCAGCGCGTGCGAAGCGAACGGAGATTTGGGATTGTAGACGTAAGACAAATGCTCGCAAACAATCTCGCCCGCGTCGTCTTCCATAAACCCTTCCGCCTTGTCCTCTACCGTGGTCTTCATCGGTCTGTACGAACCACTCTTTATAATATTTTGGGCTATCTCCGTCGGCGTATAGCAATCGTCAACGGGCAAATTGCCCTCCGTCAACATACGGCATATTTTTACGGGCATGGGCAACGCCAAGTGATATTTTTTCAATTCCTCGGCGCGACACAGCACGTCTTTCGGTGCCCCCTCTGATACGATCCTGCCTTCGCTCATCACGACGGCACGATCGGCAAGAAGTGCCTCTTCGGGGAAGTGCGTGATTAAAAGCACCGTGATTTTTTCTTCCTTATTAAGTTTTGAGACGACCTCGATAACTTCCTTTCTGCCACGGGGGTCCAGCATCGCCGTCGACTCGTCCAAGACGATAATTCTCGGTTTCAACGCCAGCACGCCGGCAATAGCAATACGCTGTTTTTGTCCGCCTGACAAGCGCGAAGTAGTGGCGTCACGATACGCTTCCATCCCCACTGCGTTCAGTGCAAAGGATATTCTCT
>JAFVXN010000132.1 GCA_017501125.1 Clostridia bacterium | reverse complement strand
CGATCTGGTAGCCGTACATCTCCAAAGCACCTTCGGACATACGAATACCGCCGAAAGGTTGAAGGGCGCGCTTGAAAGGCTCGTCCGTTTGAAGACCTACGATTTTCTCCAAATCCTTATCCAAGTAGCCTGCACCGTGGGAGGTCAACGAGGATACGATCTTCGTGTCCGCATTGAGCACGCCGCCGTTGGCAAGTTCTTTCTTCGTCAAATCGCATACGATCTGCCACAATTTTTTCGTAGCGTCCGTTGCGGGAGCGAGGAATTTAGAATCCCCTTCGTAAGGCGTATAGTTGTGTTGAATAAAGTCTCTTACGTCAACTTCGTCGTTACACCATTTGCCAGGGACAAATCCTTCCCATCCTTTATACTGCATCATATATCAATACACTCCTGTAAATTATTTTTCTATATTTTTAAGATTTCCGCTCCGCTATCTTCGCGTCAATCCATATTTCCAAAATCTCTTCCGGCTGAAATCCCGCGCAACGGGCGAATATCTCGCCGTCTTCCACCAACAGAATCGTGGGGACTTTCTCAACCTCCCACTCCTCCATCAGTGCCATCGTGGAATAATCCGCCTCGACGTGGACGAGTTTTACGTCCCCTCTCGCGTCGCATATCTCCTTTAAGATAGGCATCAGCGTCAGGCAATTGGCACAACTCTCGCCGCTAATCTCCACCACGCAAAGCCCTTGTAATTTTTCCTTCAATTCCTGCGTCATCAATCTTCTCCGCGTAAAATCTTCCTTGCGTTGATTACCCTTTCTTTTGAGGGGGGCTGTACGCCCTTCAAGGGATAGGCGATACCGAGTTTTTCGTATTTTACCTCGCCCATCGTGTGATAAGGCAAAACTTCCACCTTCTCCACCGTCTTCAACGTGTCTATGAACGCCTTTAACCTTTTGAGTGCCCCGTCGTCGTCCGTCTTCGTCGGGACGAGCACGTGACGTATCCACATCGGTTTTCCGTTGTCGGATAAAAACTTGGCAAAGTCGAGCGTGCGGGCGTTGGTCTGCCCCGTCAAATCTTTATGCGCTTCGTCGTCGATATGTTTAATGTCCAGCAAAAACAAGTCGCACACTTCTAAAAGTTTTTGATGTTTTGCCACGATTTCTGCGTTCGACCTATCGAAGGTAAAGCCCGAGGTGTCGACGCAGGTGTGGATTCCTTGCTTTTTGAGCGCCGTGAACAACTCGATAGCAAAATCAATCTGTAAAAGAGGTTCTCCGCCCGAAAGGGTGATACCGCCTTTGTCGCCGAAGTAGTTTTTATACTTCATCACTCGGCTGGCGACCTCGTCTACGCTATACTGCGTGCCCTCGCCCGTCCACGTGTCGGGATTGTGACAATACTGACAACGCAAAGGACAGCCCTGCATAAAGGTGACGAAACGAATACCAGGCCCGTCTACCGTGCCGAAGGATTCAAACGAATGAATACGTCCCGTCATAACTTTCTCCTTATACCTTAAAAAAGCGAAACTCGCCTTTTCATTAAGCGCCGCTTCACTTTTCGTAGTTTTATTATATCAAATATCCACCGATAAAGTCAAGCCTTTCGCTTTTGAAAATACTGGAAAGCACGGGAATCCTTGCTCTTTTTATGAAAATATCCTTTACCGATTATATTATACAACACCCCGTCGCAAATTTCAATACCTTTTTATAAAATATTTTATAAAAATATATACTTTTTCTTTGCGCACAAAAAAATCCCTTCCCCTTTTTTTCGGGGAAGGGTTTTTTATAATTGGTTTGGAAAAGATTACTCGTTAACCGTCTCCGTGGGTTCGGTCACAGCCATCTCCTCAACCGCCGCGCCGTAGCCGACGTACTGAGGGGTAAGAGCCTTATAACTCTTGATGCCCGTACCTGCGGGGATAAGTTTACCGATAATGACGTTTTCCTTCAAGCCGATGAGGTTATCCTTCTTGTTGCGGATAGCCGCCTCGGTGAGTACCCTAGACGTCTCTTGGAAGGACGCTGCGGAGAGGAAACTGTCGGTAGCAAGCGCTGCCTTGGTGACGCCCAAAAGAACGCGTTTTGCAAGCGCGGGTCTACCGCCGTTCGCCATCGCCTTAGCGCTCGCTTCTTGGAAGGTCATCATATCGACGAGTTCGCCAGGCATAAGTTCGGTGTCGCCTGCGTTCTCAATCCTGACCTTCTTGAGCATCTGACGAACGATAATTTCGATGTGCTTATCGTTGATTTCAACGCCTTGAGAACGGTAAACGTTTTGCACCTGTTCCAAAATATAATCTTGCACGCCGCGAACACCTTGTACGCGCAAAATGTCTTGAGGATATACGCTACCAGCGTTAAGGACCACACCAGGTGTGACTTTATCGCCTTTTTTCACCTTCAATTCTGCATTGAAAGGAAGGACGTATTTGCCGTTGGGTTTGACTTCGCCCGTCTTTTCGTCTTTGACGAGGACGATGTTGAGGTTGTCGCTGTTGTCGATATCGACGATACCGTCGACTTCGCAAATGGTCGCATAACCCTTGGGTTTACGAACCTCGAACAATTCTTCAACACGAGGCAAACCTTGCGTGATGTCGCCCGTTGCTGCGATACCGCCCGTGTGGAAAGTACGCATGGTCAACTGAGTACCAGGTTCACCGATGGACTGCGCGGCAATCATACCGACTGCTTCGCCGATTTGTACAGGCAACGTCGTCGCCATGTTCTTACCGTAGCACTTCGCACAGACGCCAAGATGAGATTGACAAGTGAAGACGGAACGGATAGACACCTCGGTGATGCCTGCCTCCACGATTGCCTTCGCCTCTTCTTCGTCGATGAAATCGTTGGTCTTGACGATAATCTCGCCCGTCTCGGGGTTGACGACGTCTTCCGCCGCGAAACGACCAAGCAAACGAGACTTCAAGTCTTCCACTACCTTGCCCGATTCGTCACAGATTGCGCGCACGGACATACCTTGAGGCTTTCTGCCTGCGCAACAATCGTCTTCACGGACGACGATCTCGTGGGATACGTCGACGAGACGACGGGTCAAATAACCAGAGTCTGCCGTCTTAAGTGCGGTATCCGTCAAACCTTTACGACCACCGTGCGAGGAAATGAAATATTCCAAAACGGAAAGCCCGTTCCTAAAGCAGGACTTAACGGGAACTTCGATCTTTCTACCTTGAGGGTTAACCATTAGACCACGCATACCAGCAAGTTGTTTAATCTGGTCGATGGAACCACGGGCACCAGAGTCCGCCATCATCCAAATAGGATTGAATTTGTCGTCTACGCCTTGCTTTTCAAGCAAGTCTGCCACTTTCTTCGTAGCCGTCTCCCATTGCGAGATGACCGCTTGATAACGTTCTTCTTCGCTGAGCAAACCACGCTTGAACTTGTTGAATATCTT
>JAFVXN010000131.1 GCA_017501125.1 Clostridia bacterium | reverse complement strand
GATCCCCAAACGGTTTTCAAGACCGCCTCGTTATGACCGCTTCGATAACTCTCCACATATGAAATTATATCAAACACCTTGATCCAAGTCAAGGAAATTTGCGAGAAAACTGCGAGAAAGGCTTCTCGCAAAGTGCATCCGATGATGCGAAAAACCCAATAAAATCAAGGGCTTTTAAGAAATTACATAAACAGACGAAGGAAGTTTTCAAGACCGCCTCGTTATGACCGCTTCGATACACCTGCACTTTTGAGGGGTGCGTCAGCACCCCACGATTTATTCTTTTTTAGGCTCGTTGGTTATCCTAAGTCCTAACCGCTTGAGCGTTTTTTCGTCCGTCGCGGACAAAATGACGGTGGAATGCAACTCACAACCGCGCAATTTTTCCAGTTGCTCCATCGCAAGCGCCGCCGTAGGGTTGGTCACCGCGCAAATCGCCAGCGAAATCAACACTTCGTCCGTATGCAAACGGGGATTGACGCTACCCATGTGCCCCACTTTCAGGCGTTGAATAGGCTCGATGACCGTAGGGGAGATGAGTTGAATCCTATCGTCAATCCCGCCGAGCGCCTTCAACGCATTGATAAGGCACGCCGCGCTAGAGCCAAGCAAATCGCCCGTCCTACCGACTACGATCCTGCCGTCGGCAAGTTGCATCGCCGTTGCAGGGGCGCCCGTTTCTTCGGCTTTTGCAAGGGCAGCCGCAACGGGTTTTCTATCGGCTACCGAGATGCCCATCTTTTGCATAAGCAAGTCTATCTTTGCGACGACTTCCTTGCCTACCCTGCCCGTACGCGCCTCACACATCGCGGCGTAGTATCTGCGGATAATCTCCGCCTTGGACGCCTCTCTGCACTTCTCGTCGTCGACGATGCAGAATCCTGCCATATTGACGCCCATATCGGTGGGCGACTTATAGGGAGAAGAGCCCCAGATTTTTTCGAAAGTCGCGTTGACGACGGGGAAGATCTCTACGTCTCTATTGTAGTTGACGGACAATTGACCGTACGCCTCCATATGATACGGGTCTATCATATTGACATCGTTAAGATCGGCAGTCGCCGCCTCGTACGCTACGTTGACGGGGTGAGACAAAGGCAAATTCCAGATAGGGAAGGTCTCGAATTTCGCATACCCTGCCTTGACGCCACGCTTGTTCTCGTGATAGAGTTGCGAAAGGCAGGTCGCCATTTTACCGCTACCAGGACCTGGCGCCGTCACGACGACGAGACGCCTTGTCGTGGGTACGTATTCGTTCTTCCCATAGCCCTCCTCGCTGACGATTTTTTGGACGTTGGAGGGATAGCCTTCGATGGCGTAATGCTTATACACGGGCATACCCAAAAGGCTGAGACGCTTGATAAACGAGTCGACCTGAGGCTGAGGACGATACATCGTCATTACCACCCCGCCGACGAAAAGACCTTGCTTTTTGAAGACGTCCAAAAGACGCAGTACGTCCACGTCGTAGGTGATGCCAAGATCGCTCCTGTACTTATTTTTCTCGATATCGTTGGCGCTGATGACGACCAAAATCTCCGCGATATCTTTAAGTTTTAACAGCATTTTAATCTTGCTGTCGGGCTCAAACCCAGGCAATACCCTTGACGCGTGGTAATCGTCGAATAATTTTCCGCCGAACTCCAGATATAACTTCCCGCCGAACGAATCAATCCTCTGCTGGATATTTTCGCTCTGCATAGACAGATATTTCTTGTTGTCGAATCCGAGTTTCTTCATTGGTACGTCCGTCCTTTTTCTATCCTTACTATTGTAGCAAACCAGAGCAAAAAAGTCAATGTTATGGCGGATTTTTCTTAAAAGAAAATTTTCCAGCGCCTCCCTTTCGACAAAGGGATAAAAATTTTTGTAAAATCATTGACGAATTGCCGTCTTATATGCTATAATTTTTTTGTATGCGCTGTTTGCGCCGATAAAGGATAAGGACCACGATGGAAGAAGTCACGAAAGAAACAACTGAATTGATTACCGAGACGCAATCGGCGCCCCTTTGTGACGAAATCTCCTCCACGGTGCCTTTGTCCAAAAAAGAGGCACGAAAGGCGAAACTGCTGGAAAGACAGGCAGCGAAGCGACAACTTCGCGAAGAGAAAAAGGCGGAGTGGAAAAGAGCGGAAGAGGAAAGAAAGGCGGATTGGGAAAAAACCAAGCAATTCCGAAAAGAAAAGAGGGAACTGGAAAAAGATATGGGCGGTGGCGTCAATCAGGGCGACGTCTTTATCCCGAATATCCCCTTCGTCTTCCCCAAAAACACCGACGAACAGATCATCGAGGTCAAGAAAAAGAGAAAAATCAAACTAGACAAGAAATATTACAACTCCTTGACGGGGTTTCTCTTTAAGATCGGGCAATTCTTCTTTAAGATCATCTTCTATCTCATTGCTTTCCCCTTGTGCCGTATCCGTTATCATCTCAAAGTCGAAGGTAGAAAAAACCTAAAGCCGTATATGAAACGGCTGAAAAAAGAAGGGTTTATCACCGTCAGCAACCACGTCTTTTTGTGGGACTACGTTGCGCTGTGTGCGTCTATGCGCATGGGCGTTCCCAACGTACCTGCCTGGGGCAAAATCATCTATTCTAAGTTCGGCGGGCTCTTTTCGATGGCTGGCGTCGTGCCTATCCCCGAAGATAAGACCACCTTCCGTAAATTCTATAATTTTATCGACGACATCTTAAAACACAACAAACGCAATAAGTGGATGCACATCTATCCCGAAACGGGGCTTTGGTACTATTACGTGCCTATTCGTCCTTTCAAAAAGGGGGCGGCGACCTTTGCCTATCAGTACGACAGACCCATCGTCCCTATCGGCTATTCCTTCCGCGAACGTACGGGTCTCTCTAGGCTCTGGCATAAGAAACACCCCTACGTCACCGTCCATATTTGTCCGCCTATTTGGCCCGACAAGACGAAGGAAAAACGCGTCGCCGTCGAGGAACTCACCAACCAAGCGCGTATGGCGATTATGCACGCCGTCGGCATCAAGGACGAGGAAGAAAATCAACGGATTATGGACGAACATTATAAGTACGAAGACGGGCACTACTACACCAATCTATAGGAGTTTGACCCTATGTGGGATTATTTTATCGACGCCACTTACGGCACCGTAAAATCTATTAAACACGCGTGGCTTTTATTCAAAGCCGTCTGCTTTTTGGCGTACGTCGCTTTCGGCGCCGTCGTTGCCTTCACGCACACGGATATCGCCGTCAGCATAGCCTTGCTCGCAGTCCTCGGCGTCGAGTGCCTCGTGTTTATCCTTTTGACCGTCTTTTCCTTTATCAAGCACCTCTTGATGGACAAAAACAACGTCTTTCTTCGCGCCACCTTTTCTATCGCGCAGATCGCACGTATCGCCCTGCGCCTTATCAGCGTCACTCTTCTCTTCGTTTTGACGGTCACAATCGTCAATCAGTCGACGGACGCTTGGTCGATTATCGCTATGATTTTCGCGTGCATTTTGCTCGTATTCATCTACGCAAAGGAACTTATCTATTCGCTGTATAAATACGTCAAATACCGCACGACGAAAGCCATCGAAAAGGTCGCAGACGAATTCGCCCGCGATATGGAAAGACTGGAAAACGACGCTTATTCCGGCAGGCTGGACGGCACGCAAAACAACGACGATACGGAAATTTTCTTTTGATAATTAATAAAAGTGAAAGCGGTGGGCTATAAGCCCACCGCTTTTTCGTCGCCTTTTACGCTATTTAATCACGTTGAATTTTTTGACGCGCTCCGCCTCGAAGGTAATCTCTACTACCGTCTTCCCCTTTTTTTCTTTGATCGTCATCTTAGGGGGGCTAGCCAAATCAAAATATTGAGAAAACTTCTCTGCCAAATCCTGCAAAACGAGCGATTTACACCCCTCGCCCATCGGCGCTTTATCCGCCTGCAAAACGCCGTATGCACGGCTAAATTCTTCGCTCATATTCATAGACTTTTCCTTACGGCGCGGCTGATAGCGCCCAGTAGCCCTCGATATTTTTTCGTTGCGTCAAAGATACGCTTTTTCCCCGAAACCAGCCCCGTCGCTAGCAATCGAAACGGCTTGCCCCCGTCGTCGTATGCACCTCCGTCCAACCTATCCGTCTCAGGGATTACCCCTATCAAGGGTATGGCAAGCAATTCGGCAATCTCCTCGGGCGACAGACTATCACCCGATAACACCTTGTCGCCTCGCACCCTGTTGACGACGAGAGACACCGACTCCAACCGATAACTGCTAAGCAGGGCTATCGCCTTATCTGCGTCACGAAGCGAAGTGATGTGCGGCGTGGTCACGACGATCCCCTCTTTCGCGCAAGCCACCGCACGGTGAAAGCCCGCCTCCACCCCGTCGGGACTGTCGATAAATAGAAAATCAAAATTCCCTTCCAGCCCGTCCAGCACCACCTTCAACGCCTGCGGAGAAACGTACCTTTCAGGCGAAGAACGGTTGCTCGGCAATATGTATAAGGTAGGGTAATCGGGGTGCCTAATCAGCGCTTGTTTTGCGCGGCATTTACCCTCGATTACGTCGATAAGATCGTAGACGTTGTTCCCTTCCACCCCGCATACCACGTCGACGTTATTCAGCCCAAAATCTGCGTCGACGATTAGCACTCGTGCGCCCTTTTTAGCGAGGTTTGCCGCCAAGTACGCACATACCGTCGTCTTGCCTACGCCACCCTTTCCACCCGTAAAAACTATCCTTCTTGCCATTTTTCCGTCCTCTCCAAGCAATCCTTGCCAAGGGCAATTATACCTCTTACACATAGCCGCTTTTTGTCTTTTTTGCGGGTTTTTTGTGGGATTTTGACCGTTTTACCCATACCATGTACGAATTTACGAATAAAAACAGCCTTCCAAAAAAGGAAGGCTGTCTTGCTATAATCGTGATATTAGTTGAGTACGACGTCCTTTAAGGACTCGTATTTTTTGAGCGCCGCCGCTTTCAAATCGGTCAAATCGTACCCGCCTGAAAACGCCTCTTCGCAAAGCCGCTTCGCCGCGAGCACCGTCTGCATACCGTAGCGTAAATTCTTAATCTCGCCCAGCATTTTGCCCGATTGTCTGGTGCCTAAGAAGTCGCCACCGCCACGCATCTCAAGGTCCTTTTCTGCGATGGCAAAACCGTCCGTCGTGCCCTTAAAAGCCGTCAATCTTTCCTTCGCCTCGGGCGTTTCGCTACCCACCAGCAAAAAACAATAACTCTTTTCCGCGCCGCGACCTACCCTGCCTCGCAACTGGTGCAACTGGGACAGACCGAACCTCTCGGCGTTGTAGATTGCCATAATCGTGGCGTTGGGCACGTCGACGCCGACCTCGATGACCGTCGTCGAGACGAGTGCGTCCGTCTTGCCCGCCTTGAAATCCGCCATAATCTCCGCCTTTTCCTTCTCCTTCATCTTGCCGTGGAGAAGAGCAAGACGGGTAGACGGCAACCTATCGGAGAGTTCTTCGTACAATTCCTTAACGCTGATGAGGCTCCCCTCGCCGTCGTCGTCTTCTATCTTAGGGCAGACGAAATACGCCTGCTTGCCCGCCTTCGTCTCCCGCGCAATATAATCTAACATATCGCCGTAGCGGGATTGAGGAATAATGGACGTGGCAATCTCCTGCCTCTCCTTGGGCTTGTCCGTAATCGTCGTCACGTCAAGATCTCCGTAGACGATCAAAGACAACGTACGGGGGATGGGCGTCGCACTCATGACCAGCGTATCGACGCAAACCCCTTTTTCGGAGAGGGCGTTGCGTTGCGCCACGCCAAAGCGGTGCTGTTCGTCACACACGATAAAGGAAAGATCGGGGATCACGACGTCCGCCTGCAAAATTGCGTGCGTGCCACACACGATATCTATCTCGCCTGCGGCTATGCGCGCCTTCATCTCCTTCTTTTCCTTCGCCGTCATACCACCAGCCAAGTACCCCACCTTTTTGTCGGGGAAATATCTTTGCAAAAGGGCGTAGTTTTGCTCCGCCAGCACCTCCGTCGGGGATAGATACGCCGCACGATAACCGCTGTCGACCGCCATAAAAATCCCACACAGCGCCACCGCTGTCTTACCGCTACCGACGTCCCCTTGCACAAGCCTATTCATCACGACGGGCGCGCGAAGATTCTCGTAGATTTCGTTAACCGCCTTCTTTTGCCCGTCCGTAAACTCGAAGGGAAAGCGCGTCGCGAACTCCTTAACCGCCGTCGCCGTCGATGTATATTTATGCACTCTTACGTTCTCTTTTCCGCCCTTTATCAACTGGAAAGCGGAGAGGAGGACGAAATATTCCTCCAAGGCGATACGCTCTGCGCCGACGGAGATCTCGTCGAGAGTTTTCGGCGCGTGAACCTTATAGAGCGCCGAGGTCAGCGAGGAAAAGTTGTACTTCTTTTGAATAGGAAAAGGGAGGACGGATTGCCTTTCGACAAGGCGCAACGCCTCGCGCACCGCACCCCTCACCACCTTTTGCGTGAGCCCTCCCGAAAGAGGATACACGGGGATAATCCCCTGCAAGTTCCTCGTCCTATCGAGCGGCTCGAAGGTGGGATTGACCAAAGTGACCTGCCCAAACTTATTTTGCACCCGTCCGTAGAATAAATAACTACCTGGTTGCAGTTTTTGCGCCACGTACGGCTGATTGAACCATACGGCGGTGAAAGGATAGCCGTCTTGGCTACAATACGCCTTCACCGTCTTCTTCGGCCCACCGTAGTAGACGGGTGCCAAGCGCAACACCTCGCAGGCGATGAGCACGACGTCGTTGTGATACGCGCCCTTCAACAGGGAGCGCTGGGTTAGATCCAGATAGGCGCGCGGATAAAAAGAGAGCAAATCTTCCACGCTGTTCACGCCAAGGCGCGCAAAATCTTTCTCGCGTCTTTCGCCTATGCTCTTTATCGCAGACAAGCGCATATTTTTACCCTCCTTTATCGCAATCTTTGTTTTTTATGGAAATCGGGCGGAAGAAAACCTCTCTCCGCCCGCTTTTTACTTATGAATAATTATACCCTTTAATTTTATAAATATACCTTATTCCAAAGAGATGAAATAGAAGTATACAGGCTGTGCGCCACGATGGAAATCGACGTCACAATCGGGATACTGCTCTGCAATTTTCGCGCAAAGCGCCTCCGCCTCTTCCTCTTTTACGTCCTCGCCGTAGTAGAGGGTGATGACTTGGTGGAACTCCTCTTTCATCTTTTCGATGAGTTTGAGTACCGTATCGTCGACAGACTTCGTCTTAGCCAAAATCTTCTTGTCGTCCAAGCCGATGATGTCGCCAGCCTTGATGGAGAAACCGTTGAGGGAGGTGTCACGGACAGCGTGAGTGACCTGACCCGCTTTTACGTTCTCGAGGGCGTGCAACATATTGATTTTGTTCTCAGCCGCGCTAGCCTCAGGGTTGAATTCGAGCGCCGCCGCAAAGCCTTGAGGTACGTTCTTGGTAGGGATTACGTGAATCGTACGATTTTCCACCAAATCCTTTGCTTGTTCCGCCGCCAAGATGATGTTTTTGTTGTTGGGGAAGATGAAGATGTGTTCCGCGTTGATGCGTTGCGCCGCCGTTGCGATATCGTCCGCGCTGGGGTTCATCGTTTGACCCCCTTCAATGACGCGGTCTACGCCCAAATCTTTGAAAATCTCAGCAAGACCTTGCCCTGCACAGACGGCAAGCATACCCATTTCCTTCTTCTCCGCCTCCATTTTGGCACGAAGTTGACGGTTTTGTTCGAGCATATTCTCAATTTTAGGACGGTCAAGTTCGCCAAGTTCGAGCGCGTAGGTGAGTGCCTTGCCAGGTTGGTTGGTGTGGACGTGCACTTTTACGAGGTCGAGATCGCCGATACAGATGACGGAGTCGCCCAAATTGAGGAGTTTTTCACGCAATCTGTCGATATCGGACAGCGTCGTGCTCTTTTTGAGGTTGATGATGAAGAATTCCGTACAGTACGCGAATTGAATTTCGCCCAAATCGAGATTGATGATATCGGAATTGTCGCCAAAATCGTCCGTAGGGGCTTGTTCGGCGACTTCCGTGTCGACGTCAGCCACCTCTTCGCCCGTGATGACGGAGGCAAAGCCCTTGATAATCGTCATCAAACCGACGCCACCGCTGTCTACGACGCCTGCTTTTTTCAAGACGGGGAGAAGTTCCGGCGTCAAAGCAAGCGCTTTTTCGCCCGCGTCGATGACTTCCGCGAAGAATTCTTCAAAAGTTTTCTTTTTGCCCGCCACCTTAACGGCGTGTTCGCTCATCATACGAACGACGGTCAAAATCGTACCTTCTTTGGGTACAGCCACGGCACCGTAAGCAACTTTCGTGCCGTTTTCCATCGCTTTCGCGAAGGTTTTTACGTCAAATTCTGCCCCGCACTCTCTCAAAACTGCACAGATACCGCGCAAAATCTGGGAAAGGATAACGCCGGAGTTGCCTCTTGCGCCTTTGAGGGCGCCTTTAGAGACGGCGTCGCAGACCTCCATAAAAGCGTTGGAGGTGCAAGCGGTAATCTCGCGGACCGCCGACTGCATCGTCAAGGACATATTGGTACCCGTATCTCCGTCGGGAACGGGGAATACGTTGAGCGCGTCAACTTTGGCGCGATTGTTCTCTAAAGCCTTTGCACCCACAAGAATCATCTTACGAAATTCGGTGCTATTTATCGTTTTTTGCATATGATATGCTCCTTTAATCAGTAGTAGTTAAGGGGGCAAAATTGCCGACTGCAAAGCGTGTGATTGTGCGCGCCCCTGCGCGCGTATAAGGCGGTGTCCGCCTGCTTATAATTTGACCCCGATGACGTTGACGTTAACGGTCTCGACGATCATACCCGTGAACCTTTCCACCTTGTACTTGACCGCCTCTTTCAAAGACTCCGCCACCGCAACGATGGAGACGCCGTACTTAATCACGACGTATACGTCGATGTAAATCCTATTGCCAGACGTGGTAATCTTCACGCCTTTCCCGCCCGTATCTTTTTTCAATAATTCCGCAAGGCTGTCCGTAAAACGGCGCGAAACCATCTCCACGATGCCGTAACTTTCCATCGCGGTATGGGACGCCACCTTCGTGATCGCCAAATCGGATATTGAAATTTTTCCGTATGCGTTGCTGGTATTTACCGACATAATACTTCTCCAATTTACCTTTTTATTTTACAACATTTCTCGCGCGAAAGCAAGTGTTTTCCTAAAATTAGTAAATATTTTTTTATTTTTTGCCTTTTTCGCCTTGATTTTGATTGATTTTTCCCTAAATATTTGCTATATTATTATTGCTGTTTTCGCCCGAGGGGAAAAATCGCAAACTAACTTAAGTAAATTTATCGCAAAAAGCGGAGGTGTTAATATGTCCAGAGTATGCAGCATTTGTGGGAAAGGTCAAGCGTCCGGCAACAACGTAAGCCACTCCAACCGTAAAACGAGAAGAACCTTCAAAGTAAACGTTCAAAAGGTTTCTTACGTCGAAAACGGCAAGGAAGTCAACGGATACGTTTGCGCAAGATGCCTCAAAACGGCAGAACGCGTTTAATGACGGCTATTTCTTAAAGGAATTACGGCTGTCCCTTTCGGGGCAGCCTTTTTTCGCGTGTACCACTATTTTATTGACAAAAAAACGGGCTTTATGCCCGTTTTTTGTTTTTATAGTTTGGTGATGATCGGCTTGCCTTCCGTATCCAACAACGGTGTCAAACTCGCGCCGTAGCCAGACAACCAGCAAAGGTAGGTGACTCCCGTCTCTTTGTCGACGAGCAACTGTCTTATCCCTTCGTTTTTCCACGTCGTGCCTTCCTTATGTATCACGACGAATCTGTTCTCTTTTTTCATCATTTTTTCCTCCTTTTCCATACGGAAATTTTATACTATGTAAAAGGCGTAGATGCAAGCGAGACAAGGAGAGAAGGCGGTTGTGACGGGAGCGTACTTAGACGTACGCGACCAAGCAACCAACGCACCTCGACGCCGTATCGCGCCGCATATACGGCTTTTAGGATTTTAAGGCGCTTATAGTAGCCGCACGATCCTCCGCCTTAAAGACCGCACTACCCGCGACGATTACGTTGGCGCCTGCCTCTTTGACTGCGGCTACGTTGTCTATCCCTACGCCACCGTCTATCTGCAGGTCGATATCCTTGCCACACGCCTCAATAATCGCCTTAACCTGACGCAACTTATCAAGGGCGTCGACGATAAATTTTTGACCGCCAAAACCAGGAAAAACGCTCATCACCAGCACCATATCACACATAGGAATCACGTCTTTAATCTTCTCGACGGGAGTGTCGGGATTGATGACCGCGCCGCATTTTACACCGCAATCTTTGATGCGTTGCAAGGTGTCTTTCAAACCCTCTTTGCACGCCTCGTAGTGGACGGTGATAATATCCGCGCCCGCCTTGGCAAACCTCTCCACGTATTTTTCGGGATTGACTATCATAAGGTGGCAATCGAGAGGCAATTTGGTCACCTTCCTAAGATCCTCTACCATCTTGATACCGAAGGTGATGTTGTTGACGAACACCCCGTCCATCACGTCGCAATGGATGATATCCGCGCCCGCTTTTTCCAGCGAGATTACCTCCTCGCCCATCTTGGAAAAGTCCGCCGACAATATGGACGGCGCAATCTTGATTTCTTTCATATTTTACTCCTTATAAAGGTTATTTCTCTTGTAAATAATCGGCGCGGAGTTGTCCACAGGCACCACCTATATCGACGCCGATTTGGCGACGCAAGGTGGCGGAGAGTCCGCCCTTTTCCAACATCCCCAAAAAACGGTACGCCTTCTTGTCCGTCGCCGCCGAAAGCGACCTTTCCTTGACCTCGTTGAGGCGGATAAGGTTGACGTGACAGGGCTTGCCTTTAAGTAGGTCTATCAGCCGTTTTGCGTGCTCCTCGTCGCAATTCTCACCGTCAATTAGCGTGTACTCGAAGTAGTATCTTCTGCCCGTCTTCGCAAAGTAATTTTCACACGCTTTCAAGACGTCCGCTATCTTATACGCCTTGGCAATCGGCATCGTCCTGACCCTTTCCTCGTCCGTCGTCGCGTGCAGGGAAACGGTGAGGTTGACGGGCAAATTTTCCTCCGCCAAAGCGTACATCTTAGGCACTATCCCACAGGTGGAAAGAGAGATATTCCGCGCGCTCATTCCAAAGCCTTCCTCCGCCGTAATCAACCGAAGGAATTTGACGACGTTGTCGTAATTGTCCAAAGGTTCGCCACTGCCCATAAGCACGACGTTGGTGACCGCCCTTGCGCCCTTGCTATCCCCCGATTTTTCCTCCTTATGCAAGGCGTTGACGAGGGTGATTTGGGCAAGGATTTCGCCCGCGGAAAGGTTGCGGATAAGCCCGCCCAACGTGGAGGCGCAAAACTTGCAACCCATACGACACCCCACCTGCGTCGACACGCATTGCGTGTAGCCGTATTTGTACTTCATCAGCACCCCTTCGATCAGGTGCCCGTCGGCAAGACGGAAAAGATATTTTTTCGTGCCGTCTTTAGAGTGATATTCCTGCTCGATCGTAATCGGCGCGTCTTCGTACCCTTCTAAAAGTCTCTCTTTGAAAGACTTGGACAACGAGGTGATTTCGCTCACTTTTTTTCCCTGCGTCAACCCCTCGAAAAGTTGTGCCGCGCGGAATTTTTTCTCGCCCATTTCGGCTATTAAATTTTCTAATTCCGCCTTGGAAAAATCTTGCAAAATCCCTATCATTATCTTCTTCTCAACCTACATACGTAAAAGCCCGCACCGTAGGCGATATCAGGCAAAAATTGAAGCCCGTATTTTTTCTTGTCGTGCGGCAAGGGGCTGTCTATCGACTCCACCTCAAAGCCCTCGACTTCCTGTAAAAATCTGCCGATTTGGCTATCGTTTTCCTCCTCGAAAAGGGAACAGGTGGAGTAGTACAGCGCGCCGCCTTTCTGGACGTATTTCGCGCAATTTTTCAAGATTGCCGCCTGCGCTTTTTTGAGCGAGCCCATATCCTCTTCCACACGGAATAATTTGACGTCGGGATTCTCCGTCACCGTACCGTAGCCACTGCAAGGCACGTCGCAAAGCACGCCGTCGTACGCCCCTTCAAAATCGGGATTGAACGCACTGCTGTCCGCCTGCATAGCCGTGGCGTTCTTCACCCCCATACGAGCAAAATACTGCTCGATTAAACGCACCCTGTGATCGTGCAATTCGCAAGCGGTCACGGCGGTGCATTTTTGGGAGAGGAGCACCGATTTTCCACCAGGTGCCGCACACGCGTCTAGCAATTTTTCACAGGGGTCGACCACGTCACAAATGGCAATACTCCCCACCGACTGGAAAGTGTATTCCCCCTCGTCGTATCCCTCGTCGCGGACGAAATTCTCGTAGATGACGTTGCCCTTAAAAGGGGTTTCAACGCCCTTTTTATCGGCGTATTTTTCCGCCGCCTTGGCGGAGGCAAAACGGACGGACACGCCAGAAGATTTCGCCAAAGCAATCGTCTTTGCCCTGTCGCCGTATTCCCTTTTAAGACGCCTATAAAAAGGCAAAGGATAGGCACAAAGAATCGCCTCGCCCTCCACTCCTTTTAGAAGGGAGGATTTGACCTCGTCCTCGTTGAAACGGCGCAAAAACGCGTTGACGAAACCGCTGACACCGCTCTTGCCTAACTTCTTGCAAATCTCGACGGTGCAATCGGTGACCATATACCTTTTCTTGCCCATATACAGGAGCATATACAGCGCAATCTTTAAGAGGATGCGCACGGCGAGTTTTGGCGCCTTAGGCGCGTAAAAGCGCAGACAATAATCGAGATAGTCGTTGTTCTCCAACACGCCGTAGCATATCTTGACCGTGCGCGAGCGGTACTGTTCCTCAATAAAAACGTCCGCAATCGCCTGCTTTAAGTGCGCCTTTTCGCCGTATACTTTTTGTAGAATTTGATAGGGGTCGTAGACGGGATTGCTTACCATGTAAACACCTGCCCCTTTTGCGCTTTTCTACCGTTGAGGAAAGAGGCGGCGTCCATTTTTTTACCACCTGCAGGCTGCAACTCCGTCAGCGCAATCACCCCGTCGGCGCAGCGCACGAGCAACCCTTTTTTGGGAGAATCACACACGATTTCGCCGAGTTTTGCCACGGCATATTCCTCTTGCATAACGGCGATTTTTGCCCGATATACGTTAATTTTTGCGCCCTCTAAAATCGCGTACGCCACGGGCGCGGGATTGAAAGCGCGTACCAGATCGACGAGCCCTTTCGCTGTCATGGAAAAGTCCATCTTCGCCGCTTCCTTTTCGATTTTTTTGACGACGCCGACCCCTTCTTCGCCCTGCTTTTCAAGGGTGTATCCGCCCTTTTCTATCGCCGCAATCCCTTCAACGATTGCCTCTGCCGCGATAAGAGAGAGCCTCGCGGAAAGTTCTCCGTACGTCTCCTCGGGCGTAATCTCCGTCCTTTTAACGAGTAGGATATCCCCCGTGTCAAGACCTCGTTCCGTACGCATAATGCATACGCCCGTCTCCCTTTCGCCCGCGAGAATACTGCTCTGGATAGGGGACGCGCCACGATACTTCGGCAACAGCCCTGCGTGGATATTCCACACCCCCTTAGGGAAGACGTCCAGCACCTCTTGGGTGAGAATCTGCCCGTAGGCACAGGTCACCATCGCGTCGGCGCCAAAGGCGGACAACCCGTCCACCTCCGTCTTGATTCTCTCGTACTGCACGACGGGCAAACCAAGGGAGAGCGCCGCCACTTTTACGGGTGGCGGTGTCAAAATATTTTTTCTGCCTTGCGGCTTGTCCGTTTGGGTGACGACCCCCACCACTTCGTGGCCTGCCTCCACCAACGCTTTCAGGGGTGCGACGGCAAAATCAGGGGTGCCTGCATAGAGAATTTTCATAGATTATACCCTTTCGATATTCTTCGCTTTGTCAATATACAACACGCCGTCGAGGTGGTCAAGTTCGTGACAGACGGCGCGTGCAAAAAAGCCCTTCGCCATCCCCAAACACTTGTTGCCGTTCCTGTCGTAATAGGTGAATTTTACCTTTTGCGGACGGGAGACCTCCCCTTGCATACCGCGCACGGAAAGACACCCTTCCAGCCCCGTTTGTTCCCCTTTTTGGGCGATGATGACGGGGTTGATGAGTTCAAAATACCCCTCGTCGACGTTGACGACGGCTACCCGTCTCAATACCCCCACCTGAGGCGCGGCAAGACCTGCCCCTTCCTCTTTGATGACCGTCTCTTTCATATCGTCTAAAAGTTGCCACAATTTTTCGTCGAATTCCTCGACGGGAAAACATTTTTTGCGGAGGACTTCGTCCCCGTTTTGTACTACGCTACGAATTGCCATAACCTTCTCCTTTAACTTAAATTGACAGGATTTTCTTCCACCGTCACGCTAACTTCTCTCCGCCCCGCCTCGGCACAGGCGTCGTAAATCTCTTGCAATATCTTCGTATCAATAATCCGCATCAGCACCTGATAGCGGTATTTGTTCTGTATCTTTTTAATAGGCGCGCTCATCTTGTTGAAAAAGAGGAATGCGGAGGTGTGCGCCTCGTAAATCTTTTCCAGCGCGACGTAGACGTCCTTAAGCGTTGCAATCGCTTTTTCGCTGTCTTCGCTGGTGACGAGCACGCGCACGATCTTGGAAAAAGGCGGGTACATCGCCCCTCGGCGCAGAGATACTTCGTTGTCGAAAAAACCCTCGTAATCGTACGCCGTGGCGTAGCGCAAAACCTCGTTCTCGGGGTCGTACGTCTGCAAGACGACCTTCCCCTTTTCCTTGGCTCTGCCACTCCTACCCGATACCTGCGTGATGAGTTGGAAAGTTCGCTCCCCACTCCTATAATCGGCAAAGTGTAGGCTCATATCCGCGTCTAATATCCCCACCAACGTGACGGCAGGGAAATCGTGCCCTTTGGCAATCATCTGCGTACCGACCAAAATATCCGCTTTCTTCTCACCGAATTCTTTGATGATTTTTAGATGCCCTTCCTTGCCCGACGTCGTGTCGTTGTCCATACGCAAAATTCTTGCCTCGGGGAATAGTTTGTTGAGTTCCGCCGCAATCCTTTGCGTACCCGTGCCTGCGTAGGTGAGTTTCGTCCCACCGCACTCTGGACAGGCGGAAAGGGCGTTGTATTTCGTGCCGCAATAGTGGCATTTAAGACAATCTTCCGCGCGGTGATAGGTCAAGGAAACGTCGCAGGAAAGGCACTTTGCCACGTAGCCGCACTCCTTGCAGACTACCGTCTGGGAATACCCTCTGCGATTAAGGAAAAGTATCGCCTGATTGCCGCTTTCTAGGCACTTTGCCAGTTCCTCTTTTAAGGTGGCGGAAAAGTTGCTTTGATTCCCCCTGCGCACCTCGCGGCGCATATCCACGATGGTAATCTCAGGCAACGGTTTTCCGTTGATGCGCGTCTTCATCGGCAAAAGATTGTATTCCCCTTCCCTCGCCTTCAAAAAGGTGTCGACGGAGGGGGTCGCACTGCCCAACACCAACTTGCAACCGCTGTGCATAGCGCGAAGGCGCGCTATCTCGAAGGTGGAGTATCTCGGCGACGTCTCGCTATGATAAGAGGAGTCGTGTTCCTCGTCCATTACGACGACGCCCAAATTTTCCAACGGAGCAAATATCGCACTCCTCGCGCCGATGGCTATCTTTGCCTCGCCACTTCTCAGCCGCCACCACTCGTCAAATCGTTCGCCCGCGGAAAGACCGCTGTGCAAAATCGCGGCGTTGCGCCCAAAACGGGCGCGGAGTTGGGAGAGCATCTGCGGCGTCAAGGATATCTCGGGGACTAAAAAGATCGCCGATTTCCCACGTCTAAGGCTGTCGGCGATGAGGCGAAGATACACCTCCGTCTTGCCACTGCCCGTGACGCCGTGCAACAGTTGCACCGTCCTATCGTCCCTTTCTATCTCGGCGATTGCCGCCGCCTGCTCGGGCGAGAGGGTGCGCGCGACGTCTTCCCCTTCCACCCCGTCGTAGGGGTTGCGCAGGACTTGTTTTTTGACGATATTGACGTACCCCTTCTTTTCCAGAGCCGCAACGCCACCTGCGTACAAGTTGTTGAGATAGGCGCACTCCGTCTCCCCGTGCGCCTCTAAATATTGCGCGACGGCGAGTTGGTTCTTTGCCGATTTCGGCAATTTGATTTCCGCAAAAGGCACGCACAGGCTCGCGTAGTTCTTCGTCAGTTCCCTGACCTTGCCCGTCCGCATCTCGGCAGGCAAAAACAGCCTAAGCGAGGAGGCGAGCGGTACACGATAGCGACGCGCGATTTTTTTCGCGAGCGAAAGACACTCCCCCGTCAGGGCGGGCAAGCCGTCCTCGCAAGGGATTACTTTTTTCAGTCGCTCCGCAGGGAAGGTGGACGTTTCCTTCGTGCCGATGACGAATCCGCAAAGCGTCCTACCGCCAAAGGGCGCGCGAACTCTGCTGCCGATTACCGTATCGTCAGCACAAAGATAATCGAATATCCTGTCCGTCGCACCCGTGGCAATATCCACGATTACTTCCGCTATCATCTATACCCCTCTTGCAAAACGAATTGCCCCGACATAATCGGGGCAACGCGATATTAGTCCTTCGCGATGATTACTTTTCCGTCCGCGATATCCTTGCACGCAGTCAAAAGTTCCTTCTCTTTCGTGTTGGAAGGAACGGAAGCGTTTCTTTCCGTCTCCAAAATTTGTCTTGCGCGTTTAGATGCGACGGTGCACAGCGCATATCTGCTAATCGGTTCTTCGTCCGTGCCCAATTTTCTAATCAAAACGTCTACTGCAGGTTCGTTTACCATATTTATTCTCCTTTCCGTTTATTGTTTATTTTTTTCTTCGTCTAATAAGTTGCACAAATTGTTATACGCCGTCTCCAAGTCGTCGTTGATAAGGACGTGGTCGTACTTGTCTTGTTGTGACAATTCGTAATTCAGCCTCGAAAGCCTACGCGCTATCTCCTCGTCCGTCTCCGTGCCCCTGCCCCTCAGCCTTGCGGCAAGCACCTCTTTCGACGGGGGCGCTATCATCACGAGCACGCTGTCGGGATACACCTTTTTTGCGTTGAGTGCGCCGACGACGTCAATCTCCAGCACCACCGACTTACTTTTAAGCGTCTCTTCCACGAACGCCTTTGGCGTGCCGTAGTAGTTGTCGAAATGCTTGTCGTATTCTAAAAAGCCGTCCTCTTGTATCCGTCTCTCGAACTCCTCTTTGCTAAGGAAAAAATATTCCCGTCCGTGAACCTCGCCAGCCCTCGGCGCACGCGTCGTACAGGTGACGCACTCGGTCACGTCCTCGCGCTCTTTAATCAACCTCTTTACGAGCGTACCTTTGCCGACGCCCGAAGGTCCGGACACTATCATCAATACGTTCCTCATCGCTTACTCCACGTTCTGCACTTGCTCGCGGATTTTTTCAATCTCGTTCTTGAGCGCGAGCCCTAATCTCGTCACTTCCACGTCGTTGCTCTTAGAACAAGTCGTGTTCGCCTCGCGGTTGAATTCCTGCACCAAAAAGTCGAGTTTTCTGCCCACGATCTTTTCTTTGCAAATGTCGCGGAATTGTGAGATATGGCTATACAGTCTCGTCAACTCCTCGTCAACGTTGCTCTTATCCGCAAAGATTGCCGCCTCCGTCAGGATACGGCTCTCGTCCACCTGTGCCTCGCCCAAATATTCCTTAATCTTTGCCGCCAGTTTTTCACGGTGGTTCTTAGCGACCATAGGCGCCCTTTCGCTGAGGCAATTGACGAGCCTTTCCACCTCGCCTACGCGCGATAACATATCCGCCTTCAGTTTCTCCCCTTCGACGGCGCGCATACTATTGAGGTTGTCTATCGCAAGCCCCAACGCACCTTTGAGCGCGGTTATCATACTCTCGTCCGCACTTGCCACGTCTTCCTCTTGTCGAAGGACGTCGGGGTAGCGCATAAGGCTGGTCAGCGTGACGTCGTCCGTAAGATAAGGGAAGGCGTCTTTGAGGCTTTGCGACGCCATTACGTACGCCGTCGCCACGGACAAATCCACCGCCAAATTAGTCGGCTTTTCACGCTTGTCCTTGTAGGAAATAAACACGTCGACGTGCCCTCTCGTCATCTTCTCTTTGATGGTGGCGCGTATAACCTCTTCGTACGCCGTGAAAATGCGAGGACACTTGATAACGACGTCCAAATATCTATTGTTGACCGAACGCATCTCGCAGGTCAGCGTAATCCCGTCTAACTCAAATTCCCCTTTTCCGTATCCCGTCATGCTAAGCATAATCTTTTCTCCTTGGAGGCGGTTAATTAACGTTAAGCAATCTGCCGTCAAAAAATACAAGCAAGACAAGGCGCGAGTACTGATGAAGGGAGTGTACTTGGACGCACACGACCAAATCGGCACAAAACACAATGAAGTATTGCGAAGTATTTTATAAGCACTGCTTTACTTTGCTATTATAGCAAAGATTTTTCTAAATTTCAAGTGCGTAGCCCCCTTTTCTTCGTGGGTTTTGCCACTTTTTAGGGTTATTTATCCAGCATCGCGACGAACTCCGCCTCGTCGATTACCTTGACGCCGAGTTTTTTCGCCTTGTCCAGTTTGCTCCCTGCCGCCTCGCCTGCGACGACCAGCGTCGTCTTTGCCGTCACGGAGGAGAGCACCTCGCCGCCCCTTTCTTCGATGAGTTTTTGCGCCTCGCTACGCTTGAATTTTTCCAGCGTGCCCGTCAAAACGACCGCCTCGCCTAAGAATATCCCTGCCTTTTCTTCTTCCGCCCAGACGGGATCTATCCCGATCTCTTTGAGCCTTGCCAGTTGCAGGGCGTTGTCCTCGTCCGCAAAATAGGAGACGATCCCTTTCGCCGTGATTTCGCCTACGTTTTCCATCGCGACGAGTTCTGCCTCCGTCGCGCCTTTCAGCCCGTCGACGCTTTTGAATTTCTTTGCCAAATCCTTCGCCGCTACCCTGCCTACGCCGTCGATGCCGATTGCAAAAAGGTAGGCGTCCAAAGGCGCTTGTTTGCTCCTTTCAATCCCCGACAACAAGTTGCCGATTTTCTTGTCTTTGAACCCTTCCAAATCCTGCAAATCATCCGCACGAAGCGCATACAAATCGGCAAAATTTTTCACCCCTTTCTTCTCGACGAGCAAGGTCGCGGTGCTCTCCGAAAATCCTTCGATATCCATCGCGTTCTTCCCTGCGAAGTGGTCGAGTTTTGCCACCAACCTAGGCACGCAATCGCGGTTGGGACAGAAAAGGTGCGCGCCGATTTCTTGCAAATCTTGCCCGCAATAGGGGCATACGGTCGGCTTTTCCACCTCTCTACTTTCCGCGTAATGTTCCGTCGCGCCGAGGATTTCGGGGATAACTTCGTTGGACCTTCTCACCAGCACGCGAGAGCCGATTTTGACGTCCTTTCTCACGATATCGCCGTAGTTGTTGAGGGTCGCCCTCGATACCGTCGCCCCACCCAAATCGACGGGGTCGAGTAGCGCAAGCGGCGTGAGTTTGCCCGTGCGCCCCACCTGCCAAATTACCCCTTTTAAGAGGGTTGTCACCTCCTCCGCCTCGAACTTGTAGGCGATTGCCCAGCGGGGGAATTTGTCCGTGTAGCCCATATCCTCACGCACGGCGACTTCGTCGATTTTGATGACCGCGCCGTCCGTCAGGACGTCTATCTCTTTTCTCTGCCTTTCTATCTCGTCGATGGCGTCGAACAACGCCGCCTCGTCCTTGCACACCCTAAAATACGGGAATACCTTAAACCCTTCCGCGACCAAGAAATCGTGCGCCGCTATCTGCGACATCTCCTCCCCTTGCGAAAGGTAGTTGACGTCGTAAAAATAGATATCGGGTTTCCTTGCCTGCGTCACCTTCGGGTCGAGGTTGCGGATAGCGCCTGCCGCCGCGTTGCGCGCGTTCTTGAGTGGCTCTGCCGCGCTTTCGTTATACTTATCCAGCACGGACAATCTAATCACCGTCTCGCCACGCACCTCCAACGTGCCTTGGTAGGATATCTTCAAAGGGAAGGATTTAATCGTCAGCACCTGCGCCGTCACGTCCTCGCCCGTCTTGCCGTTGCCTCGCGTCGTCGCCCGTACGAATTTGCCCTTGTCGTACGTCAAACAAACCGTCAGCCCGTCGAACTTATACTCTACCGTGCACGTAGGCGTTTTACCCGCCGCCTTTTGCGCGCGCGTAAGAAAGGCGGACAACTCCTCTTTCGTCGTCGCCTTGTCCAGACTGTACAGCCTTGCGATATGGTCGTGTTTTTGGAAGCCTTTGAGCACTTCGCCGCCCACCCTTCTCGTCGGGCTGTCGTCAAAGACGACGCCGCTCTCCGCCTCCAGCGCTTTTAGCCTGTCGTACAGCGCGTCGTATTCCTTGTCCGACACGGTGGGATTGTCCAGCACGTAGTACTGATGCGCCCACTCGTTTAACTTGTCGGTAATCCGTCTTTGTTCGTCCATAACCTTTCCTTATCCTATGATTTTAAGCGGCGCAATCGTCGCCGAAAGTTGCTTGATGCCGTATCCCGTGAACGCCACGTCCACGATCGTGTTGTTGCCTGCACCGTGCACGCCGACAATCATTCCGTCGCCAAATTTTGCGTGCGACACCCTCACGCCCACCTTAAAGACGGAGACGTCGACGCTCTTTTCCGCCTTCGGCTTGAACGAGGTACTACCCCCGTAGGCGACGCCACTGTCCTTCTTCCCGCCGTAGACGCTAGGGTTGGCTGGCGAGTATCTGTTATAACTCTCCTCGTCGTAGCGCCTATCGTAGCCGCCGTAGGACTTGTTATAGCCACCGTTGTATCCACCGTAGGAGGATTTGTTGTAGCCACCATAGCCACCGCTACCGCCGCCAAATCGCGCCGCGCCGTAATTGCTCTCACTGTAAAAATCGTCGTCGCCCGACGAATCGCGATACCTACCGCTATTGCCGTAGCCGCCGTAGCCACTATTGTATCCACCGCCGTAACGGGGTTTTTCCTTGGGCATATCCAAGGCAGAGGCGAGTTCTTTTATAAAGCGCGACCTGCCCGTGAGTTCCCTTTTGCCGTAGAGGAATCTCGACTTGCTACGGGTGAGGCAAAGATACTCCTTAGCGCGCGTGATGGCGACGTACATCAGCCTTCTCTCCTCCTCCAAATCCGTATCGCTGGACGAGGCGCGAGAGACGGGCATAATATTTTCCTCTAAGCCGACGATGAACACGCAAGGGAATTCCAACCCCTTGACCGCGTGAATGGTCGCCAGCGTCACGTAGTCGCTCTCGTCCATCTCGTCCGTATCCGTAGACAGGGTGACCTGCGCCAAATAATCGACGAGGGTCGCCTGCGGATTCAGCCTGCAAAATTCGTCGACGGCGTTGATAAATTCGTCAATGTTGGCGAGTTTGTTGAGGCTATCGTCGCTATCGTCGCCGTATACGAGACGCATATTCGTATCCGCAACGATGTTCTTGACCAACTCGTCCACGGACAGGGAAATGCTGTCTTTTATCCACTTGTTGACGAGGGTGGCAAAGTTCTCCAATTTTTGACGGGTCGCGCCCGTAAAGCCGATTTCGTCCAACTCGAACAACGCGTCGTAGACGGAGGAGTTGGTTTCGTTGGCGTAATGGATCAACGCCTCCACCGTCTTGGCACCGATGCCACGCTTGGGGAAGTTGATGATGCGCACCGCCGCCTCGCTATCGAACGGGTTGGCGATAAGGCGCAAATAGGCGAGCAAATCTTTGATTTCCTTTCTTTCGTAGAACTTAAAGCCACCGAAGACCTTGAAAGGAATCCCGTCCGCGGAGAATTCTTGCTCGAAGGAGCGGGTCAAAGCGTTGAGACGCATCAGCACCGCAAAATCCTTGTATTGATAGCCCTGCCGTCTCAAAGAGACGATCGTCTGCGCGACGTATCTTGCCTCGCCGCTCTCCTCGTCCGCCTCGTGCAATCTGGGTTTCGTCCCCTCCTCGTTCTCCGTCCAGAGGGTCTTTTCCTTGCGCCTGCCGTTGTTCTTTATCACGGTGTTGGCAAGGTTTAAGATTTGTTTCGTGGAGCGGTAGTTGCGTTGCAACTTGAAAACCTTCGCGTCCCTAAAATCCTTTTCGAAGTGCAAAATGTTCTCAATCTTCGCGCCACGCCAGCCGTATATCGACTGGTCGTCGTCCCCTACTACGAACAGGTTGCCGTGGACGGTGGCAAGCATCTTGATAATCTCGTATTGCACCGCGTTGGTGTCTTGGAACTCGTCCACCAAAATATAGCGGAATCTACCCGATAAGTATTCGAGCACCTCTTTGTTCTTAGCGAGCAAATCGCGCGTTTCGCTCAGCAAATCGTCAAAGTCGAGCGCGTTGTTTTCACGCAGGTGCTTTTGATAGCGCGCGTAAATCTTCGTCACGTCCTCGATGTCTCTTTCCCCTGCGAATTCCTCCGCGTATCTTTCGGGAGAATAGCCGAGCATCTTGGCGTTGCCGACGTGGTATTTTGCACTCTTTAAGAGGTTCTCGTCTTCAAAACCGCACTCCTGAAAGGATTTTTTGAGGACGTTGTTGCGCTCCGTCTCGCTGTATATCGAAAAGTTTTTTTCTAAGCCTGCCTCTTTGGCAAAGTCCCGCAAAATGCGTACGCACATGCTGTGAATGGTGGACACCCACATATCCCTAGTCGGCACGACGCCGAACAACCTTTCTTTCATCTCGCCAGCCGCTTTGTTGGTGAAGGTGATGGCGAGTATCCCTGCAGGATTTACCCCCTTCTCGTCGACGAGATAGGCGATACGGGAGACGAGCACGCGCGTCTTGCCACTGCCCGCCCCAGCAAGTACCAAAACAGGCCCTTCCGTCTGTAAGACGGGGGCCAACTGTTCCTCGTTTAATTTGTCCAGAATTTCTTTCGTTTCGCTCATATTTTTATTATACCACAACGGCTATAAAAAGGCAAGTGTTTCACCCTTTTTTTAAGCACCTATATCAGCCGCTGATGTCGTCGAATTCGCACTCCTTTCTAAAGCGCTCAAGGGCGCGCAGATAACGCTCGCTCAAAGAGAGGGTGTAGCGCTGTTTTTCCTCGTAAGTGAGCGTGTCGTAATAGGGCTTGTCCGTCAATCTGCCTATCGCGTCGCTGACCTCGCCCTCTGTCAAAATCAACCGTTTGACTTTTAGATAAAAGTCGTCTTCCTTTTCGCCTGCGATCTGCCCTTCGACCTTGCTTTTGAAATACCGCCCTGCTTTGCTTTCGTTGACGCCCTGTTCCTTTGCCTTGGAAAGGCTCCTGTCGTACCCCTTTTGACAGTCCTCCCAAAAGCCCTTTTTGATACGGTCTTTCGCCGCGCGAGAGTACTCCTTCAAACTGCAACTTTTACGCTCCGTCATCTTTCGACCCCCTCCTTTTTTATTAGATTTTCTTCGACAAAAACGCCCCGAAAAGGAGAATTTTTGCAAAGAAAAAACTCACGCGTTTTGCGTGAGTTCTCTTGATTAGTTTCTACTTCTTTTTCTTGCGGCTTCCGATTTTTTCTTTCTCTTAACGGAAGGTTTTTCGTAGAATTCTTTCTTTCTCAAGTCGCCGATGATACCGTCGCGAGAGCACTTTCTCTTGAAACGACGAAGGGCGCTTTCAACGTTCTCGTTTTCGCCTACTTTTACCGTGGACATCCTTTTTCACCTTCCTTTGCCAACCGCATTATTTTTCAAGTACGCTACTGATTATAACAAGTTATAAAAGGCTTGTCAAGTTATTTTACGGTGCTTTTTGGCAATTTTTTCTTTTCGACAAAAAAAGACTTTTTTGCCTTAAATCATCTTCATTACACAAAGAAAAAACAGCGTGGCTTTGTCCTACGCTGTTTTATATTTAATCATACGGTAAAGGCGAAGATACGAGCAAAACAAGGAGCGCGAGTACCGACGATGCATCCTCATCACCCTCAAAGACGAAGACTTGGTGATAGACGAGGAGAGAAGTTTTTTGTGAAGCGCGCGTACTAAGGCGTACGCAAGCAAACAAAAAACGCACCTCGACGAAGTATAGTGCCGAGTATGCGTCTTTGATTTTTACGCTTTGACAAAATCAGAGGCGGGATGTTTACACCAAGGACATACAAAATCCTCAGGCAGGGGTCCTTCGTGCACGTAGCCGCATACCGAACAAACCCACTTTTCCTTGCCCTCTTCCTTGGGGGCGTTTGCCTTGGGCTTGATATTCTCTTGATAATAGGCGTAGGTCACGCTGTTTTCCTCAGAGAGCGTGACGGCGTCCGTCACCTCGGCAACGAACAAGGTATGCGTGCCGTAATCGTACTTATCCACCACTTTCGCACTAATCAGCGCGTTGGCGTTTTCGTCGATATAGCGGAGCCCGTTCTCTGCGCGCGGATACTTTGTATCCGCGAATTTGTCCACGTCGCGACCGCTTTGAAAACCGAAACGCTTGAACAAATCGAAGGGCGCACTCTCGGCAAGGACGGACACGTTGAACACGCCCGTCTTTTTCAAGACCTCCGCCGTGTAGTTAGCATTGTTGACGAAAACCACTATCCTGCAAGGATTGTCCGTCATCATCATCACCGTATTGGTGATACAGCCACTGTCCTTTTTGCCGTCGTTGACCGTCAGTACGAAAAGCCCGTACGACAATTTGTACATCGCCTTTTTGTCCATAATTACCCTCTTAAATTAAATTATTCACATAAAAACTGCCGTAGGAAAATACAAGCAAGACAAGGCGCGCGAGTACCGCTGACGGGAGCGTACTTTTTCGTACGCAAGCAAAGCGGCACGGAGCGCAACGCAGTATTGCGACGTATTTTATAGGCAGATTAGTCGGCTTTCCAGAGACCGTGAAGATTGCAATAAGCGTAGACTTCTTGCAGTTTTTCGCCCTTGCCCAGACGGAAACTTACCACCGCCTCTTGCCCTACGGGGATATATTTGAGTTGGTAGCCGTTGTCGGAGACGAGGAGCACCCACTCGATATAGTGTTCTGCCGTTGCAGGGTGCATAACGGAGCCGACGCTAACCTTGATTTCGCCACATCTCTTTTCCACCACGGGGACGTGTTTTTCCACCGCCGCATCCGTCGTGCCTGCCTCTAACAGTTTGTATCCCTCCACGTTGAGTTCGTGCGTGGAAACTACTGCCTTACCGCATTTTTCACATAAATAAACGTATACTTTCATCAATTCATTCTCCTTTATTGATATTCAATCCTAATTAAATAATAGCATATCGAATTAGGCTTGTCAATAGGTTATGCAAAAAAAGTTAAAATTATTTTGGGAAATTTTGGATTGCTTATTCTACAAAATACACCCAGTTTTCCTTGCGGGGCTTTGCCTCAGGTTGCGGACAATCGGCATAGCCGATGACACAGTTGCCGATTCCTTCAAAATCCCCGTCGATACCGAGTTTTTTCAAGAGCGCTTTGCCTTCGGGCAACTCGAACGTTTCCTTTGCGCGATGAATCCAGCAACTACCAAGCCCCAGCGAGGTCGCCGCCAGCATAAGATTGCCCATCACGAGGGAGCCGTCGTAGATATAGTTGCGCGACACTGATTTGTCGGCGAGGACGACGAGCACGCAGGGCGCGCCGTAGAAGGGATCGCCACTTGCGCCCATTACCTCGGCGTTGATACGGGAGAGTTCGTCACGCACCGCTTTGTTGGTGACGGCGATGATAATCGGGGATTGCAGGTTCCTGCCCGTTGCGGCAAAGGTACCCGCCTCCACTACCTGCTCGATCAAGTCTTTTGCGACGGGGTCGGGCTTGTATTTTTTGACGCTACGTCTTTCTAAAATGGTACGCAAAGTTTCGTTCATCTCTTTCTCCTTATACGCGCGTGGGCGTATCTTTTTAATATAGTATAGCAAACTTCTGCCCGTTTGTAAAGATACCGCCGTGAAAAATCACGACGGTATTTGTCAAAAATTTCATAGGAATTGCTTTCTTTTTAGGGGCGAGCAAGACAAGAAGAGAGCAAGCGCGCGTACAGGTAGTACGCAAGCGAGCCTCGACAAAGTATTGCGAAGCCCTTCCACCCTTTTCTTTTTAGAGGCGAGCAAGACAAGGAGAAGCAAGCGCGCGTACAGGTAGTACGCAAGCGAGCCTCGACGAAGTATTGCGAAGCCTATAAGAAGAAAAACCCTTAATTACAGGTAAAGCCCGTGCTCTTTGCCACCCCCTTTACTATCCCCACCGTCGTATTGTCACACTGACGGGAGCGGAGGGCTTTGACGGGATTCTCCGCTACTTCGTAGCGGTAGTCTTTTCCACAATGGCGGATATGCGCGTCGATTACTCCGTGAGAGGGTACGATACACGCCGTGGGGTTGATTTGTTTTTGATAGTTGAAGAAGGTGGCGTCGTCGGGCAGGTCGTCGATATTCTCGTACCCCTCTTTCACGCCCGTATACTGCACCGTCGTGGCTAAAATCTCACGCACGTATTCGATGTTCTCGTGCAAGGACAAAGGCTTGGGGAAATTGCCGTCGGGGATAACCTCCTGCCACTCCTTCCCTTCGTATTTTTTGAGGAGTTCCGCCGCCTTGTGCAGGTGCGCAATCTCCATCTCGAGGTTCTGGAGCCACAACGCCTTGATATAGTCGCAGGTCTCCGTCTTGTAGCAGGACCAGTAAAGGTAGCACTCCGTATACTCGTGCCAAAGGAGCATCTCCAACCACGTCGCGCCTGCGTCTTGCAAACTTTCGTACTGCGTGACGTGTTCCTCTTCTACGAGCGCTATCTCCTCGTACAACTTCCGCGACATATCGTTGCGCGCGAAGTTGGTGATATTCATATAATAGTTCATCGTCTGCTGTTCTGCCGCCGTGATAATAAGGGTCGCCAGTACCGTTTGCTTATCCGCAGTCTTGGAATTAATACACCTCTTGACGTTGTCTTTGGGGAATCTGTGATGCGCAATCGTGGGTCGCCCTGGCATAATCTCCGTGTAGCCACCCACCAGCCTCTCGGCGATAACGCCCTGCTCCATCTCCAACTGGTTGGCGTAGCGATATAAGTGGTCAAAGTCTTCCAGCAAGGCAAAATCCAACGCCTTTTTGACGTCGCAATCCTTTTCACGCTTGGCAAGTTCCGCCGTCAAATCGACGGCAAGTTGCTCGTAGCCGATCGTGTGTTCCAGCGCGCTTTCGTTCGCAGGCTTTAACAGCGAAATCTTGAGTTGCTGCTGCTTTTCCACCATACGCGCCAGCGAAAGGTCACGGCGCAGGTCGTTGTCACAGGTGTGACGGGCAAGTTGATGGGAAAACCAGTTCGCCTCGAACTCCGTCCCGTTCATAAGGATAATCCTCGTCTTGGTGTACGGGTCCACCTCCATTTTGTGGTACGGGCGCGGATACAGTTCCTTCCAGTTTTGCAAAGATTTTTCGATAGATATAGGCTTTTCTAAAAACGGATTCATAGTCCCCTCCTTTTTATTGCACCTTATCATTGTATGCAAAAAAGAAGGGTTTTAGTCAACCGCCGACGATTAGTCCTTTAACAACTTTTCACAGACGCGCAGAATATCCCGATAGGACGCGTCGAAATCACGCGTGTACCACGGGTCGGCTACGTCCCGACTCTCGCCTACGATTGCGAGCGCTTTTTGACATTTTTCGGCGTTTTTCGCACCCAAAATCCGCTTTGCTTTGACGAGGTTGCTATCGTCCATACAAAGGAAAAGGTCGTACCTGTCCCCGTCTTCGTAGCGAAGTTGGGTGGCGCGCTTATCCTCGCAGGATATCCCTAGCCCTGCAAGCAACCTCTTTACGGGCGGATAGACGGGATTGCCCACTTCTCCCCAAATCTCCTCCGCGGACACGGCGGACGAGGCAATAAAAAAGTCCTTCTCCCTGCCCGCCTTTTGGACCAAATCTTTCATCACGAATTCCGCCATCGGGGATCGGCAAATGTTGCCGTGGCATACGAACATGATCCTCTTCATACGTTTTTCTCCTTTTGATTTTGTTAAAAAACGGACCTTATGGTCCGTTTGGTTATGAGCCCAACAGTCGGGCGACTTGTTCGAATATAGGGTTTAGCCACTGCTCGCACGCACCGAAGAAGGCGGAATTGAGTGGCGAGGACGGGGCGAAAAAAACGTGGATATCGAAGACGCCGTAATAATGAAAGGCGTAAAAAATAGCGGACAACACGAAGACTACGGACAGCGCAAAGATAAAAAATATCGCCGTCGCCAAAATCCTTTCCGCAACGCTTAGCGCCTTGACGTCGCCGACGAAACAGACGAACCTTTTCATCAACCAGTTGACGGATACGACGAGGACGCAACCCACCGCCGCCAACAGACAGCCTATCGCTATCTTGCCGATAATCACGCCGACAGCCAAAGGCATAGTTCCGTCCGTAGCGCCAAACAGCCACGCGCCGATTGCCTCACCGAAATTGCCCCAAAACGCGAACGTCCCTTCCGCAGACCTCGGCGAAAACAGCCACAAAAACGGACCGACGAGGACGATACACGCCCCGACGAAAACAATCGTCCTTCGCAAGACCTCCAAAAAGCCTATCTCAAAGCCCTTGCGGACCATGAACGCCACGTAGGCAATCACGAACAAATCTAGGGCGTACTTATGCAAAAAGGACCACGCTGCGCCCGTCGCGCCTTGGGTGTAAAAATCGGCAAGCGCGCCCTCTTTTAGGGGCGTCGCGTGCAGCACGAGCAAGACGAGCACGAAGAGCGCTATCGCCACGGAAAGCGCGTTGAAAGTCGCCGCCACACCGCCGAAGATACGGCCGATAGGGTGCGGAGAATCGTCGACGACGGTTAACGGAGGCTCGCCTACTACGTTCTCTCCGTCCTCTTCCGCCACCTTTTCCGCCACGCGCGCAAGGCGTCTATTTTTCGACGCCGACAGCGCCAGTCTAACCGTAGCGAAGGTACCCACGGACAAAAATACCGAAAGGGCTATCACCACGATTGCGACGATAAAATTAACTACGTTAGGTTGCCAAGATCGAAAAACGGGCAAGGAGGCGAGGGCGCGATTCTCTATCAGCAACTTGACTAAAATCAAGAAGATGCCGCTTGCCGCCGCCCATACTAACCCGTTATGTTTAACTTTCGTGAAACTTTTTACGGTGCCAAAGACGCAGGATACTACTGCGACTAAGCCAAGCACGTATAACGGCAGAGTCGCCGTTACCGTTCCTATCTCCATAAAACGCTCCTTGACTTATCCGTCTCGAAAGATAACGAATGTTTATTTAGTTTTTAATTGCCTTCGATTACTTATTGAAATTATCTTTGAGGGAGACTATCTCGCTGAGTACGAGCCCACCCTTTTCGTCGACGCATTTTTTATAATAGCCGACGCGCATCAACTGGAATCTGCTCTCGTTAGCGCTCTCTGCCAGATAAGGCTCCGCGTAGCCATGATAGATGGTTTCGCTGTCCAGATTCATACGCTCGCCAAAGTCCTGCCCTGCGTATTCCGCATCCTTCAAAAGATAGGAATATTTGCGAATCTCCGCAGGCACGCCCGTCGCCGCGTCTACCCATTGAATGGTGCCTTTGACTTTGATACCGCTCGTATCGCAAGAGGATCTACTCTCGGGAACGTAAGTGCATTTGAGTTCGACTACCTCGCCCTTGTCGTCCTGTACGACCTCGTCGCAACGAATGATGTACGCGTTCTTAAGACGCACGTAGCCGCCGAGTTTTAACCGCTGATACTTGGGAGGAGGGTCGAGGGAGAAGTCGGCTTTGTCGATATAGACGGTGCCCGAAAAAGCCAAAGGTCTTTCGCCAAGTTCGGGTTTCAACGGGTGCAACGCCGTCGACAACTGCTCGCTACCCTCGTAGTTGGTAATCGTCACCTTCAACGGCTCGAGTACCGCCATCGCCCTCTCTGCGTTGGCGTTGAGATTGTCGCGGATACACGCCTCAAGGTAGGACAACTGACACTCGGAGTTGGCTTTAACGACGCCGATTTTCGTACAAAAATCAATCAGCGCTTCGGGGGGAACGCCACGGTTCCTAAGCCCCGTCACCGTCGGCATACGGGGATCGTCCCAGCCGTGGACGTGATTTTCTTCCACGAGTTTTTTAAGATAACGCTTGCTCATAACCGTGTTGGTGATAGCAAGTCGAGCGAATTCTATCTGTCTAGGCTTGGGTTCAAAGCCGAGGTTGATACCCACCCAGTCGTACAGGGGACGGTGATCCTCGAACTCCAACGTGCAAAGGGAGTGCGTCACACCCTGCAAATAGTCGCAGATAGGATGTGCGTAGTCGTACATAGGGTAGATGCACCACGTATCGCCCGTGCGGTGATGGGTGCTACGCAAAATACGGTAGATGACGGGGTCGCGCATGTTCATGTTGGGCGACGCCATATCGATTTTTGCGCGCAAACACTTGCTCCCGTCGGGATACTTACCCGCCTTCATCTCTCTAAAGAGGGTCAAGTTCTCCTCTACGCTACGATTCCTGTACGGGCTCTCCTTGCCACCCTCTTTGAGGGTGCCACGCGTCGCAGAAATCTCTTCGGGCGACAAATCGCATACGAACGCCTTGCCGTCTAAGATGAGTTTTTCCGCGTACTCGTAGATGACGGGGAAAAAGTCGCTGGCGTACACTTCCTTCGCCCACGAAAAGCCCATCCACTCGATATCTTTGCGGATTGCGTCGACGAATTCCGTCTTCTCCTTGGAGGGGTTGGTGTCGTCGAAGAAAAGATTGCACTTGCCGTCGAATTTCTTCGCCGTACCGAAGTTGACGAGCATACTCTTGACGTGCCCGATATGCAAATAGCCGTTGGGTTCGGGAGGGAAACGGGTCTGCACCTCGTTAATCTTCCCCGCCGCTAAATCGTCGATGACGATTTGTTCGATAAAGTTGCTTGCTTCTATATTTTCCATAATTCTTCCTTTCTAAACGGTTGTTTTTAGAACAACCCTACGATCTGACCGTCGTCGGTCAAGTCTATCTTTTCCGCAGCAGGGTGTACCCCCAGCCCTGGCATCAATAGAATCTTTCCTGCTATCGCCACGATAAACCCTGCGCCACCGCGAAGTTCGACGTCGCGCACCTCAACGGTAAAGCCCGTAGGTCTGCCGATAAGGTTGGGGTCGTCGCTGAGCGAATACTGCGTCTTGGCGATAATCACGGGCAAGTTTCCGTAGCCTTTCTCTTGAAGGGTCTGCATCTTTTGGCGCGCCTCGGGCGAGAAATTCACCCCTTTGCCACCGTAAATTTTCGTCACGATGTCTTCGATTTTTTTGGCAATCGGCGCATCTAAGTCGTAGGCGTATTCCATCTTCGACGGTATTTCACAAGCCTTGATAACCTCTTGCGCTAAGGCGATACCGCCTTCGCCGCCTTTCAAGAACACGTCGGTAAACACCGCAGTCGAGCCCGCTTTCTTGACCGCGTCAATGACGAAATCCGTCTCTGCCTGCGTGTCCGTCGCAAAGCGGTTCATCGCGACGAGGACGGGCTTTTTGTATACGTTTTTGATGTTTTCAATATGTTTGAGAAGATGAGGCATACCCTTTTCGAGGGAAATTAAATCCTCTTGGGAAAGGACCTCTTTCTTAGCCCCGCCGTGTAATTTGAGTGCCTTGACCGTCGCAACGATGACGACGCAATCGGGCTCTATCCCAGCGACCCTACACTTCGTATCGAGGAATTTTTCCGCGCCGAGGTCGGCACCAAAACCTGCCTCCGTCACGGCGTAATCGGCAAGACTCATCGCCGCGTACGTCGCCTGAATACTGTTGCAACCGTGTGCGATGTTGGCAAAGGGTCCGCCGTGGATAATCGCAGGCGTACCCTCCAGCGTCTGGACGAGGTTGGGTTTCATCGCCTCTTGCAAAAGCACCGCCATCGACCCTACCGCACCAGGGATATCCTTTGCAAGGACGAAATCGCCCGATTCGTTCTGCCCCACGATAATATTGCCCAGCCTTCTCTTCAAGTCGGGAATATCCGTCGCCAAGCAGAGCACCGCCATAATTTCGCTGGCAGCCGTGATGTCAAAGTGGTCCTTTCTCTCTACCCCTTTGCCCTCTTGCCCGACGGTGATATTGATGAGCGCACGCTCGTTCATATCCATACAACGGTGGAAACAAATGGTCTCTGGACGTATCTTCAACGCGTTGCCGCGGAATAAATGGTTGTCCAAAAGGGCACACAGCAAATTGTTGGCGGCTGTGATGGCGTGCATATCGCCCGTGAAATGCAGGTTGATCTCCGTCATCGGCACCACCTGTGCATAACCACCGCCCGCAGCACCCCCTTTCATACCGAAGACGGGGCCGAGCGAAGGCTCTCTCAACGCCAGACACACCCTCTTGCCAAGACGGGACATTCCGTCCGCAAGCCCGATGGATACCGTCGTCTTGCCCTCGCCAGACGAGGTGGGGTTGATCGCCGTAAGCAGGATAAGTTTTCCCTTTCTCGGTGCGTCTTTCGGCAGATTAATCTTTGCCATATACTTACCGAACAGGTGCAAATCGTCCTCTTGCAAACGGAGTTTTTTCGCCACGTCGCGTACGTCTTGTAATTTTGCAGCCTTTGCTATCTCGATATCCGAAAGCATAGTTCTCCTCTCGCGCGTAAATTATTGTACTCACTAATTATAACATATAAATTCAAAAAGGGGAATCGTTCGGCGGGGCTTTTTGAAAAAAATTTTAATTTTTTTGTCGCATTTTAGCGTATAAAAAGGCGGGTTTTTCGACTTTGGTGCCGGCAAGGGTCTTTCTCACCGATTTTCAACCCGTACACGGGTACCCCTTTTTAATTAAAGTCGTACCTGCCCTACCCCTTTCTATCCACAAGGCTCGACGCACGACGCAAAAACGAGCGAATTATTTCGATATTTGCCTTATATAAACAGTTGACTAAAAGTCAAAAAAGGGTTATAATAGAGCGGTATTAACCTCTAAGGAGAAAATCATGGCACAAAAAAGAGCAGTGACGATGGAAAAATTAGTATCCCTTTGCAAGAACAGAGGGTTCATCTTTCCAGGCAGTGAAATTTACGGCGGGCTCGCCAACACCTGGGACTTCGGCCCCTTGGGTGTAGAACTGAAAAACAACGTGAAAAAAGCGTGGTGGAAAAAATTCGTACAAGAAAACCCCTACAACACGGGGCTGGATTGCGCGATTTTGATGAACCCTCGCACATGGAAAGCCTCGGGACACCTCGGCGGTTTCTCCGACCCTTTGATGGACTGCAAGTCCTGTAAATCCCGCCACCGTGCGGATTCCCTCGTCGAAAAATACGTGGAAAAACACGGCCTCGACGTCAAGGTGGAGAGTATGGATAACGACGCCCTCGAAGCCTTCATCGCAGAAAAGAAAATCGCCTGCCCTATCTGTGGCAACAGCGACTTTACCCCCATTAGAAAATTCAACCTGATGTTCAAGACCTTCCAAGGGGTCACGGAAGACAGCGTCAATACCGTATACCTCCGTCCCGAGACGGCGCAAGGTATCTTCGTGAACTTCGCCAACGTACAGCGTTCTACCAGTATGCGCGTGCCCTTCGGTATCGGTCAAATCGGTAAATCTTTCCGCAACGAAATCACGCCCGGCAACTTTATCTTCCGCGTGCGCGAATTCGAGCAAATGGAACTGGAATTCTTCTGCAAACCTGGCACCGACCTTGAGTGGTTCGCTTACTGGAAGGATTTCTGTCGCGACTGGCTGTTGTCTCTCGGCATGAAGGCGGAAAATCTTCACCTCCGCGACCACAGCCCCGAGGAACTTTGTTTCTACTCCAAGGCGACCACCGATTTTGAGTACAACTTCGCTTTCGGTTGGGGTGAACTTTGGGGTATCGCCGATCGTACCGACTACGACCTTTCGCAACACGCGAAGGAATGCGGCAAGCCTATCGACTATGTCGATCCCGTGACGAACGAAAGATACGTCCCTTACGTCGTCGAGCCCTCTTTGGG
>JAFVXN010000130.1 GCA_017501125.1 Clostridia bacterium | reverse complement strand
GCAAAGAGCAGTATCGAAGGGCTGACTTTGATTGGTAAGTTGGCGTCTTGCTCTGGTAGAAAACCTGAATTCAACGAAATGTTTATCGTAGAGGGCGACTCCGCAGGCGGTACGGCAAAGCAGGCGCGCGTTAGGCAATTCCAGTCTATCTTACCACTTCGTGGTAAGCCTCTCAACGTAGAAAAGAAACGCTTAAACCAAATTCTTGAAAACGAAGAAATCAGGACGATGATTAACGCAATCGGCGGTGGGATCGATCCCGACTTTAAGTTGGAAAAAATCAATTATCACAAAGTTATTATTTTGTCGGATGCCGACCAAGACGGTATGCATATCCGTTGCATTTTGCTGACCTTCTTCTTCCGTTATATGCGCCCGCTCGTCAACGCAGGGCACGTATATATCGGTATGCCACCTCTTTATAAGGTCTATAAAGGGGATAAGGTCGAGTATGCTTACGACGACAAGGAACTCAACGAAAAGATTGAAAAAATTGGAAAAGGGTATCAGTTGCAACGCTACAAAGGGTTGGGTGAAATGAGTGCCGAACAACTTTGGGAAACGACGATGAATCCCGCGACGCGCAATCTTATCCAAGTTACCGTCGAAGACGCCGCTAAGGCGGAACGTATGATTACGACGCTGATGGGGGATAAAGTGGAAGGCAGAAAGGAATTCTTGGCGAAATACGCTAACTTCAATAAACACGACGCCTTTATGGACAAAATTACGAAGAAGGAGGACTAAGTGATGGCTAAAAAGGAACCTGAACAAATCGTACAGACTGGTCAAACTTACGTCCAACCTTTGGAGACGGTATTGCATTCTTCTATGTTGCCGTATGCGGAATTCGTTATTTTGGATAGGGCGTTGCCGAGGGTGGAAGACGGCTTAAAACCCGTTCAGCGTCGTATCCTTTATACGATGAACGAAATGGGATTGACCCCCGACAAGCCGCACAAAAAGAGTGCGCGTATCGTCGGTGACTGTATGGGTAAGTATCACCCCCACGGCGACTCTTCCGTGTACGACGCTATGGTGCGTATGGCGCAAGCCTTTAACATGGGCAAGACGCTCGTAAACGGGCACGGCAACTTCGGCTCGGTCGACGGCGATCCTGCAGCAGCGATGCGTTATACCGAGGCGCGTTTGGAACCGCTCGCCTTAGAACTTTTGAGAGATATCGACAAGGAGACCGTTTCTTTCTCCTTGAACTTCGACGACAGTTTGAAAGAACCAGACATTCTGCCTGGACGTTTTCCCAACTTGCTCGTCAACGGTTCGTCGGGGATTGCGGTAGGGCTAGCAACTAATATTCCTACCCATAACCTCGAAGAGGTTATCAACGGCGTCGTCGCGTATATTGACAATCCTGCAATCACGTTGGAAGAGATGATGGAATATATCCCTTGTCCCGATTTTCCTACGGGCGGTATTATTCTCGCCAACGAGTTGATTCAGGCGTATAAGACGGGACGTGGCAAAATTTCTATCCGTGCGAAAATTGCCGTGGAAAAAACGGACACGGGCAAAATCAATCTCGTTATTACCGAGATTCCTTATCAGGTCAACAAGGCGCAGTTGCTTAGAAAAATCGCGGAACTTCGCGACGAAAAGAAGGAAGACCTTGCGGAAATTTACGACGTCGCGGACGAGTCGGATAGGACGGGTATGCGTGCGGTCGTTCGCCTTAAAAAAGGCGCGGACGTGGAGTCTATCTTGAAGGTATTGTATAAATACACCGATTTAGAGGTGACGTTCGGTATCAACATGGTCGTGATTGCGGACGGAAAACCTCAGCAACTCGGGCTCTTGGAGATTATTCGCTATTACGTAAAATATCAGCAACAACTCATCTTGCGCAGGACGAAATTTGAACTTGCGCAGGCGGAACAGCGTTGCCATATTTTGGAAGGGTTGATTATTGCCGTCCAAAATATCGACGAGGTGATTGCAATTATCAAAAAGGCGGAAAGTACCTCTGATGCGCGCGTAAAATTGATGGCGCGTTTTGAGATAAGCGACGCACAGGCGCAGGCAATCCTTGATTTAAGGTTGGCACGCTTGACGAAACTTGAGATCTTCAAGTTGGAGGAAGAGCATAAAGCCTTGCAAAAAGAAATCAAGCGATTGACGGCAATTTCCAAGAGTAAAGATAAGCAATTGCAGGTTGTCAAAGAAGAAATTACGGAGATTAGAGATCGTTATCCTACCCCGAGACGCTCTAAACTCGTCTATACCTTGGACGAGGCGAACGCGTTGTTGAGCGCGTCTAAGGCTAAAAAAGAAGGGGTCAAGTGCGTCCTTGCGTACACCGCGGACAATACTTTCAAAGTATTGACGGGTAAAAACGTCGACGGGTTGCAGAAAAACTTAGAGGGGAGATTTAAGCCGACGAGTGTGGCTAAGTGTATCCTTAGGACCTCGACGGACAAACGCGTCTTTGCTTTTACCAATTTTGGAAATTGTCATAAGTTGGATATCTATATGCCCGAACTTGATTGCAAGGTTGGAGACCAAGGCGTTGCTTTGGAGACCCTTTCGCCCGAGGCTTTGGAGGGTGAGAAGGTGGTTGCGCTGTTCGAGATGGGCGACAAATTACCTCACGGCAATTTGATGTTCTTCACGAAGAAGGGTATGATAAAGAAGACGGAGTGGGCGGAATACGATCAAAAGAAAGACGTTTTCCCTGCTCTTAAACTTGCCGACGACGATGAGTTGCTTGCGGTAGAGAAGGAAACGGACGACGAAGATACGATTATTATCGTCACGAAACAGGGTATTTGCTTGAACGCGAAGAAGGACGATATTCCTTTGTATGGGAGGATTTCTGCTGGCGTTCGTGGGATTATGCTTCGAGAGGGCGATAGCGTCGTGCTGATGAAGCAAATCAACGGCGAGGGTGAAATTATCATCGCGACGGACGAAGGGAAGTTTAAGAAAGTGATTTCTTCGCAAATTGAGCCGACGGCAAGATACAAAAAAGGCTCCGTGATCGTGGGTATGCGAGAAGGGGCTAACGTGTTGACTGCTGCTTACGTGACGGTGCCTTATAGCCTTGCGGTTATTACGAAGGGCAATATCGTGTCTGAACTGTCAAGCGAAGATATTTTTATCCTGACGCAGAGTTCTAAGGCGAAAAGGATTGCTAGATACGAGGAAGGTAGTGTCGTTGCCGTGATTCCTATGCCTTATAAACAGGTGGATTAACTGCTTTCAGGGTATAATTGCAAAAAAATCGACATAGATATAATCCGTAAACAACATTGCGGAGGGTCGGTTTTTTGTGGAAATATATTGAAGAAAGAGTTTTGAAATGTGCGGAATATATCGTGGATACGGGTTGCACGGTGCGGGCGTGTGCGGTGCACTTCGGGATTAGCAAGTCGACCGTTCATAAAGACGTGACGGAAAGGTTGAAGTATATTGATTCGTATCTATACGAATACGTGCGCAAGGTTTTGGATTTTAATTTGAGCGAACGGCATATTCGTGGCGGCATTGCTACGCAGAAGCGGTATAAAAAAGTCGCGAATAACTAAGAGTTTTGGGTGGGAACTTATGAAAAAGATAGCGGTTATCGGTTTAGGGATTATCGGCGGCTCTATTTGCGGGGCATTGACGAAAGCCGGCTATGAGGTGCACGGTAACGATTTGGATAATTTTTCCGTGGCGGTGGCGTTAGAAAAAGGCTATATCGTAGACGTCGCGGAAGATTTAAGTCGGTACGAACGTGTCATTCTTGCAGTTCCGCCAAAGGCGGCGATTCGATTGCTTTGTGAGGAAAAATTTAAGGATGGGGCTCTCGTGGGAGATATTTGCGGCGTCAAGGCTTGCGTTGAAAAGGCGGTCTATGAAAAGGTGCGCAACTATCGATACGTTGGCGTACATCCTATGGCAGGTAAGGAAACGTCGGGGATAGGTTCGGCGTCTCCTACGCTGTTCGTGGGGGCGAATTTGATTATTACTGTTTGCGATAATACGGAGGATTCTGCACTTTTGGAGATGCAGGAATTGTGGCAAGATATGGGCGTGGGTAGGATTGTCCTTTGCAGTGCATCCGAGCACGATAAAAAGATAGCGATTACCTCCCAACTTGCGCATATCGTGTCCAACGCGTACGTCAAAAGCGAACAAGCCGCCGATTGCGAAGGATTTACGGGTGGGAGTTTTCAAGATATGACCCGTATCGCAGGGGTGGACGAGAAGATTTGGACGGATTTATATTTTGCCAACAAAGAGTGTGTTTTGATGGAACTGGACGCACTGATAAGTCGATTGTCGGCGTACAGCGTTGCGTTGAAGGAAAACGACGAAGAAAAATTGTCTGCTTGCTTAAAGGAAGGGCGTATCAAGCGTGAAAAAATAAAAAGACCCAACGATTAAGATTTTCCGAGATTATTTCTCGGATTTTTTAATTTGCGGAAGAGAAAGAATATTTTTCAAAATTATCTTATAAATTGTTTACAATTTCGTATATGTTTGCTATAATAGAATAGATTTAATCTATAATTTGGCGGTTTTGCTTTGAAAGGTGTTTTGGATATCGTCACGACGTTGGACGGAAAAGAAACGAAAAAAACATGGGATGCAACTTGTGAGTTTGGGCTCGATAGCGTGCATATTCACTACCAAGACGAAGCGGCGGCTGTGAACGTTTGGCTCAAGGACGGCAGGGTAGAGATTGAAAGGAAAGGCGATTACGGCTTGAGAATGTCCTTTGAGGAAGGAAAAACTTTGCCTGTGATTTTGGATATTGCAGGCAGCGTTGGAGAAATTAAAGCGAAAACGTATCGGTTAGGGTATTTATTGTCTGCAAAATCGTGCATGTTGCATTTGCACTACGTGCTGTGTTTTAGCGAGACGGAAAAGCAGGAAATGAATTTGCGTATGTACGCAAAATGCATATAACGGAGGAAAGATGAAAATCCAATATTTGGGGCACTCGTGCTTTAAACTAACGGAGAGTACGGGCACAACGATAATCACGGACCCGTACGGCGACATAGGGTACGACCTACCTGAAAATTTGACGGCTGATGCCGTCACGATTAGCCACGACCATTTCGACCACAATAATGCTAAGGCTGTGGGCGGAAAGCCGCTCGTTATCAATAAGGACGGCTTTTTCGAATTGCCTGGCGTGGAGATTGAAGGGGTTAAAAGTTATCATGATACGGAAGAAGGAAAATTGCGTGGCGATAACGTGATTTTTAAGTTCCGTATGGATGGTTTGGATATTTGCCATCTGGGGGATATAGGCGAGGAATGCTCGGCGGAACTTATCGAAATGTTGCTGCCGATTAACGTGTTGCTGATTCCCGTAGGCGGTAATTATACGATTGATGCGGAGCAAGCGAAGGAATACGTGGATAGGATTATGCCTGATATCGTAATTCCTATGCATTATAAGAGTCGTCATAGCATCATCGACGTTGATAAAGCGCAAGAATTTTTGGATTTATTTGAGGACGATGACGTAGACGTTTGCCATAAGGACGTATTAGAGTTTTCCCGTGAGGATTTGGAGGATTCCAATACCACGGTGATTTTGATGGAACGGACGAAACAGAGATGAACGAAGAGGTAAGGCAGGCTTTTAAAAATGAGTGCGTGAAGTATTTGGATACTTTTGCACTGATGAATTTGCGCCCCTACGCGCGTGAGATAGGCGTCGACAAGCCGACGAAAAAGCAAAAAGACGAACTGATTGCTGAGATTGTCGCCGTCTTGTTGGGTGAAAAACCACCCGTTGCACGTGCGACTCGTGGCGCGCCTGTAAAAGACGACTTCGTCGATCCTAAAATTGTAGAAGAAATCGCGAGACTGCAACTCATCTACGAGCCCTCCGATACGCTGGAAGAGTGTGAGGAAAGACGGATTAAGATGTTGCCGACCTTGCGAGAAAGGTTGAGAGAAATTCAAAATAATCCCGTCAAGATTACCGTTCACGACGACGTGCCTCTTAAAGAAAAGGTTTTCGTCGGGCAAATGTTCAGTTGTGATGGTATTGCGTGTCTTATTCCTTTGCATTTTAAATTAGGCGAAAGTAAAATTATCGTATCCGTCGAGCAGATTAGAAGATACGACCTTCGCGACGGGGATATCGTAGAGTGCAAAATTTACGTGAAGAATTCTACGGCGTGTACGGCGGAAATTTTGAAGGTAAATTACGTGGACGCTGATGCCTTGTCAAGGGTGAAATTTGACGAGGCGTCCGTCGGATTGCCTGTTGAAAAAATCAAATATACCGCCATGCAGCAGACGATTGAAGGCAAATACGTCGATTGGTTGGTGCCCATGGGGAAAGGGCAAAGGAGTTTGATTATCGGTGCGCCTAAGACGGGCAAGACGCATTTTGTTCAGCGCCTCGTAAAATCGTTGCCGAAAGTGGAGAAAGACTCTGAGGTTTTGGTCTTATTGATTGATCAGGCGCCTGAGATTGTTGCTGAATATCAAAAAGTGATAGACAGTACCCGTTTGATTGCGACGACGTACAGCGACGAGCCTGAAAAACACGTACAAGCGGCGGAATTTCTGCTGGCGCGTGCAAAGCGGTTGGTGGAGTGCGGTACGGACGTTTTGTTGGTTGTGGACGGGTTGAACGCGTTGGCGAAAGCCTATGACGAAACGGACGTAAGCGGCGGTAAAGTTTTGCCCTGCGGACTTGGTCATTCGGCCTTGCGATACGTCAAAAAATATCTCGCTTCGGCAAAGCGCTTGGAGAAGAAAGGGTCTTTGACGATTGTGGCAACACTATCTGAGAAGACGGGCGCGCCTATCGACGAGGTTTTGAAACAAGAACTTGCCTCCGTCGCTAATCATACGATTGTTTTGAGCGAGGAGTTGTCGGCGAGACGAATTTATCCCTCCGTTGACTTCGAAAAGAGTCGCTCTGATTACGGTGCCTCCATTTTTACGGAAGAGGAGAGAAAGATAGAACTTGCTTATCGCAATAAAGTGCATCCTTACGTTGCTCCCGACGTCGTACTGGGCGCGTTGGCAATGTCTAAGACGCACGGCGAATTTGTATCTTGTATGAAAAATATTATGGAAAAAATCAAAAAATAAGGACGCGAAACCGCGTCTTTATTTTATTTTTCAGTAAGATAAAAAGCAGGTATAATATTTTTGAAAAGTTCAATTTTGAAAAACGCCCGAAAAGGGCTTGTTTTTTTATGATTTTGCGAAAAATGTCGAAAAAATATAAATTTTGTTTGTAAGTTTTTTCTATACTATATATTGTGTATGAACACTTGACTTTAACACAAGATATGGTATAATAGTATGGCTAAGAAAAACACACAATATATTGTGTTTGCGACGTTTTTTAAGCGCAATATATTGTGAGATGATAAGAAAGAACTAGGTGGAGGGTTGACGGTATGAATATTATTAAAAGAAGTGGACAAGAAGTTGAATTCGACATTGAGAAAATCATTGGCGCAGTAAGAAAAGCGAACAAGGAGATCAGTGAGTTCTCGCGTATCAGCGAAGAACAAATTCAATGGATTGCAAAAGACGTCACCAAGGAATGTAAATCGATGGGGCGCAGTGCGCACGTCGAAGAAGTCCAAGATATGGTGGAATATCGCCTCATGGATATGAAGGCGTTCGTTTTGGCGCGCAAATATATCACTTACAGCTACACCCGTGAACTCGTCCGTAAGTCGAATACGACGGACGCGCAAATCTTGACGCTCATTGAGTGCAATAACGAAGAAGTCAAGCAAGAAAACTCCAACAAAAACCCGACGGTTAATAGCGTTCAACGCGACTATATGGCAGGGGAAGTGTCTAAGGACCTTACCCGTCGTATTTTGTTGCCCGATGATATCGTACAAGCGCACGACGACGGTATTATCCATTTCCACGACGCTGACTATTTTGCTCAACATATGCACAATTGCGATCTCGTCAATTTGGAAGATATGTTGCAAAACGGCACGGTTATTTCCGG
>JAFVXN010000129.1 GCA_017501125.1 Clostridia bacterium | reverse complement strand
GCGTATTGTTCCTTCGTACAAAGCCCTGCGCACGGCGCAAAACAACGTCCCAAATGATGTTCTAAACAGGGTTTTTTCGGCTTAGAGGTAATACTCGTCTGGCAAATGCGTACGCAATAGACGGAGGTCAAAATCTCTAGTAAATCTTTGCAACGAACGCCACCCATAAACGGACCGAAATATTTGCCTCCTTTTTTCAACTTTCTCGTGATGAAAAACCTAGGAAAATCGTCCTTCAAATCCACCCCAATATACGGATAGGTTTTGTCGTCCTTTAACAAGATGTTATATTTCGGCTTATATTTTTTAATGAGGTTGTTTTCGAGGGCAAGCGCGTCGATTTCCGTCTTCGTGATAATATAATAAAAGTCGGCGATATTTTCCACCATCGCCGCCACTTTTTCCGTCTTAGCAGTATTTTGAAAATATTGTCTCACCCGATTTTTCAAGACGCGTGCCTTTCCAACGTAGATGACTACCCCTTCTTTGTCTTGCATCACGTAAACGCCAGGATTGTCAGGAAGCAACCGCAATTTTTCTTTTAATTTGTCCATTGCACCGCCTCCTTTATAACGTCTTCCATCGTGCCCTCGTATGCTAAAATTAGCATACGTTATTATTATAGCCGAAAGCGCCTGTTTTGGCAAGGACTTTTATAAAAAAAGTTCTCTAACAACCTAAAAACTCCACTCCTTTTAACAAAACGTCGTTAATTGACTCGTCCGCGAGCGAATAAAAGATTATTTTTCCTTGTCTAACGCTCTTGACTATCCCTGCACTTTTTAGGTACCTCAACTGATGTGACACCGTCGTTTGATTGATGGACAATATGCGCGAGATGTCCGTCACACACATTTCGCTAATCGCCAGCGCAGACAAAATTTTCACCCGAGTATAATCGGCAAAAACGGAAAAAAAGCACACGACGCCCTCTAAGATATCCCCCTGCGGGACGTAATCTTCCACCAAGCGTTGTGTGCGTTTATCAAGTAATAACAATTGTGACATATGTCAACCCTCCAATATGTGTCAGTACGAATACGTTAACATAAAGGAGTTGTCGATTTTTATATTTTCTCGTCCTCGTGCGATTTAATTTGTCGATTAATCAACGGATAAGACTTCGTAGCCAGCCTCCTGAACGGCGGCAATCAACGCGTCGTCCGTCACTCCGCTTGCCGACAACGTCGCCTGTTTTTCCTCAAGGCTAACTACGACGTCCGTCACGCCGTCGATACCTTCCAAGGCTTTCAATACGTGTCGCACGCAATGCTGGCACATCATTCCATCAATTTTTATCGTTTTTCTAATACCTGCCTCCACCTTTTCATCTTTTTCGAGCGTTTTTACTTGCTGATTCTCCGTCTTATCAACCGTATCGTTTGCCACGGTTTCAAGCGCTCGTTTTTCCTTCTTTTTCTTTCCAAATGCCGTCAAGCGCAAAGCGTTGGTGACCACGAATAAGGAACTCAAACTCATACACGCCGCCGCAATCATAGGATTGAGAGACACCCCGATAAAGGAGAGCGCACCCGCCGCAACGGGTATCGCAATACAGTTATAGAAAAACGCCCAGAAGAGGTTTTGTTTGATATTCTTAACCGTCGCTTTACTTAAGTCGATAGCAACGGGTAAGGCGGTCAAATCTCCCCCCACCAACACAATTGCCGCACTGTCGATTGCCACGTCCGTCCCCGTGCCGATTGCAACGCCTACGTCCGCCGCTTTTAAGGCAGGGCTATCGTTGATACCGTCTCCAACCATAGCCACGATCCCACCGACGTTTTGAACCCGCTCCACCGCCGCTTTTTTATCTTCAGGCAGCGCCTCCGCATAGTAATCCGTGATACCAACCTTTTCTGCGATTTCTTTGGCGACCTCTTAGTTGTCGCCCGTCAGCATACCAACTTTGATATCCCTTTCTTTCAACGACGAAACGACGTCTTTACTCGTCTCTTTCAATTCGTCCGCGATTGCAAAAATCGCAACAATTTTATCCGTCGTAGAGAGAAATACGACGGTTTTTCCTGCCGTTTCGTATTCCTTTTCTTTTTTGCTTGCGACCTTGCGCAACTTTTCAGCAAGCGACTTACGATTGCCCAATCGATAGGCTTTGCCGTCGATAGTACCACATGCCCCTTCGCCAATTTCGTACTTATATTCCTCAACGTTCTTTTTCAAAATCGTCGCGTGCTCGCTCGCATACGCTTTCACACATTCCGCAATCGGGTGATTAGATTGACTCTCTATAGCGTAAGCAATGTTCAAAACTTCTTGCTCGTCGCCCGCCATCAAATAAAAATCCGTCACCTTCGGCTTACCTATGGTAAGCGTCGCCGTTTTATCGAGCAAAACGCAATTGATTTCCTTTGCCTTTTGGAGCGCTTCTGCGTCCTTATACAAAACGCCAAGCGACATCCCTTTACCAGTCGCTGCCATAATCGCTACGGGCGTTGCAAGCCCTAAAGAGCAGGGACAAGAGATGACCAACACGCTAATCGCGTAATTAGCCGCCACACCAACGTCACCGCCGAGCGCCCACCACAAAACGAAGGTGAAGACGGCAATTAGCAGGACGGCTGGCACGAAAACGCCTGCGATCTTATCCGCAATCTTTTGAATCGGCGCCTTGCTTGCCCCCGCCTCTTTGACCATCTTGACGATTTGGGAGAGGGTCGTATCCACGCCCACTTTCTCCGCGAGCATTTTAATATAACCACTGACGACGATATCGGCGCTAGTGACGTTATCCCCTTCCGCAACTTCTACAGGCAAACTCTCGCCCGTGATTGCCGCCCGATTGACAAATGCGTGTCCTTCAACAACCTTTCCGTCTACGGGGATAAAATCGCCGTTTTTAACGATTAAGATATCGCCGACGACTATCTCGGAAAATTCTATCGTCGTCTCTACGCCGTTCCTTTCGACTAAAACGGTCGAAGGCATCATACCGATTAGTTTTTCAACCTCTTCACCCGTTTTCCGCTTTGATTTTTCCTCCAACCATTTACCTAGGGTCACCAAGGCCAAAATCATCGCCGCAGACTCGTAGAAAAGATGATCGGACGGCACCTCGACGGCGCAAACCCGCAAGATCGTCAGCGTCAAACTGTATCCATAAGATACAGCGGAGCCAAGTGCGACCAGCGTATCCATATTAGGCACCTTTTTAATTAGAGCCTTCGTCCCTGAGGCAAAAAAGGCGTAATTAATCCCGATTACGGCAGCGGAAAGCGCCGCTTGAATCCATGCGTTCACCTCGAAAGGCGGCACGGGCGCGCCCAGCATACCGCCCATAGAAAAATACATCAGCGGCAACAAAAACGCCATCGAGAGAACGAATCTTACCAGCAACTTGTTTGCCTTAGGCTTCTTTTGCGCGCTCAATTTCTCATCGTAAAGCGACGCACCGTAGCCTAACGATTGCACGGCGGCAACAATATCTTCTCTTTTAATTTTTTTGGGGTCGTATTCGATTTGCATACTCTCCGCCATAAGCGAAACTTCGCAAAAATCAACCCCTTCTTTTTTATTTAAGACGCGTTCTATCCCTGCCGAACAAGCCGAGCACGTCATACCCGTCACGGAAAATTTTTCTTTCATCGTTGCTCCTTCTATCTAACGATAGTATAGCAAAAAACTTATCAATTGTCAATACGTTTTTAACCGCGGTTAAAATTCATCGTGACAACGCAAAAAAGCGGGCGCATAAAGCAGCCCGCCTAATGACAGATTAGACGAAATTAGTCTTTCTTTTCTTCTTTTTGCGCTACGACTTCCGCACCGTCATAGAAACCGCAAGCCTTACAAACTTTGTGCGATTCCTTCAATTCGTGACAATGAGGACATTCAACGAGCGTAGCCGCCGTTGCTTTGTAGTTAGCAAATCTTTTGTTCGTTCTGCTCTTAGATTGTTTACTCTTGGGTACTGCCATAATAACACCTCGTTATAATTTTTAATTTTCAGCGTCGTAAGAAATCATCTGACAATCGTCTTGCTTACACGACAGAGAAAAGGGCATAGATGCCGCAATCGCGTCGCGCACCGCTTCCGTCACGTCCACTTTACCCCCTTCGTAGGAATAATCTTCCTCCGTAGGATTCGGCACGAAGT
>JAFVXN010000128.1 GCA_017501125.1 Clostridia bacterium | reverse complement strand
CCCCCACGCCGCTATCGACACGGCTAAAAAGGATATTAGCCAGATAAAATTGATGCGTTTTCTCATCGCCCTTCCTCTCCGTACAAAAGTCTCTTTTCTTTATTATCCTTTCGCCACATATGCCCGTACACGACGATGGCAAAGAGCGGAAAGAGCGCGCCTATCAGTAGCCCTGCACGCATACCCAACTGCCCCGCCGTCATACCAAGCCCTTCCGCCCACGAAGCAAGGGCAGGAATCGCAATAGCCGCGTCCGCAACCGCGCCGACCATCTGCGGGCCGAGCGCCGCGCCCAAGTCGCCGCCAGCCGCCATCAACGCAAAAATAAGTACGCCACCCGTGGGGAATTTCGCCGAGGAAATAATCAAACTCCCCGGCCAGAGCATCGACACGCAAAAGCCCGTCAAACCGCAACCGATAAGCCCCAGCCAACCCCAAGGCGAGAGCGCGGCAAGCAAATAGCAGACGAACGCACCTATCGCACCCAGACAAAGGGCACGAGGGGCGTTCTTGCCGATTTTCGCATACAGCGTGCGACCAACGCCCTGCGTCGCGGCAAACGTCGCCACGCCCAAGATATCCCCCCACACTTTGTCGAGCCCCAGCGCCTCCTCTAAGTAGGTAGACGCCCACCCAGACATAGTCAACTCAGCCGCACCGCCTAAGAAAATACCGATTACACACAGCCATGCCCCCTTGTTTTTCAAAAAACGGGCGGCGTCTTTCGTCTTTTCAGGCGTCTTCATCTCAGGGATTTTACAGCCGATAAACAGGCAAAAAGCAAGGGCAGGGAGAAGCGCAAGGAGGGCAATCAACCACTGCCAAAACTCCCGTCCGCACAGCCACAAAAACAGGGTGGAAAGGAGCACTACCCCCACGACGCCCCACGCGAAGACGGCGTGCAACTTGCTCACCTCTTTGTCGGGATCGTCCGAGGGAATCGCCGCAACGACGGGGGATATCAGCACCTCGTTCAAGCCGCTAGCCGCCGAGAAAATAACCGTGCCGACTAAGAGCCCTACGTAGGGGACGGCAGGGAATATCACGGGTGCGAGCGCGTATATCACAAACCCCACCAACGCAATCAACGGCATCGTCTTGACCGTCCACGCAAGGTTGAATTTGTGCGAGAAAAAGGAGAAAATTAAGTCGACGGACAGTTGCGTCGCAAAATTGATTAACAGGAGAAATCCCAGCAGGGAAAAAGAGATATTATACCCCTCGTGAAAGGTCAAAAACAAGAGCGGGGACAAACACGCCACCGCCGACATCGTAATATTGCTGATATAGCACGCCCACGTAAGGCGCGCATAGCCTTTCTTCATCTTTCGCCCTTCTTAAAAGTTTTCGACCATTATAGCACAGCCCTTTTTTAATGGCAAGCAAAATCACGAACTTTTTTCTTTTATCTTTGATAAAATTTACATCGAAAAATCGTGACGTTTTTCGTGAAAAGCCGTTGACAATATTCGACAAAAATATTATAATGATTGCATTAAGTCATAAAAAAATATGATATTTAGGAGAAAATGCAATGAATAAATTCGTCATCATCACCGATACTTGCAGCGACCTGCAAAAGGAAACACGCGAAAAATACGACATTCAGTACGTCCCCACCCACTTCGTCTACGAAGGAAAGGACTACGAGTCCAACCTCGACTGGAAATATATGTCGGCAAAGGAATTCTACGATCTGTTGCGCGAAGGCAAGAGGTTTACCACCTCCGCCGTCAACACGCAGGCGTTTATCGACGCTTTCGAGCCCTACCTCAAAGAGGGGTACGATATCCTCTCCATCTCCACCACCTCCGCCCTTTCTACCTGCGCGAACTCCGTAGTGGCGGCAAAGAGGGAGTTGGACGGGCAATATCCCGATAGAAAAATCATCTGCATCAACTCCAAAAACGCCTGTGGAGGCCTCGCAATCCTCTGCGTAAAAGCCGCAAAACTCCGCGCGGAAGGCAAGACGATCGAAGAAACCGCCGCTTGGGTGGAAGAAAACGCAAAATATATCAACCAAGAGGGCTCGGTGGAAAAATTGACGTGGCTTAAACAGGCTGGTAGAATCAAGGCGGCAAGCGCCTTCTTCGGCGACCTTCTCGCCGTCAAACCCTTGATCATCTCCGACGTGCACGGCTACAACGTCTCCATCGAAAAGGTAAAGGGTAGAAAACGCTCGATTGCGCGCACGGTGGAAAGGGTCGTGGAAAACTACGTCCCCAACGATATGGGGTTCTATATCCGTCACGCCGATTGCCTCGACGACGTCCTCGTCTTAAAAGAGGAACTGAAATCCCGTCTTAATCTCACCGACGACGACTTCAACATCAACTATATCAACACCTCCGTCGGCGCGTGCGTCGGTCCTGGTATGTTCGGCGTCTATTTCCTCGGCAAAGAGGTCACCTACGACTCCCTCGCGACCAAAGAATAACCCTATCGACGAAAAAAAGCAGATACAATAACGTATCTGCTTTCATTTTTCGCCATTTTTTGCACATTGTATTAAAAAAATGTGACAAATGTCATAAAAAATATTGACATTTTTTTCGCGCAGGTGTATACTGTAAGTGATATCTACCGTTTAGGAGGATTTTTATATGAGAAAATATATCATTATGAGTGACACTTGCAGCGACTTGTCCAAAAAAGTGAGAGAGCAGTACGATCTTGAATACGTGCCTATGCGCTATATTTACGACGACAACGACGTCGAGGCGAGCCTTGACTGGGAACCCCTCTCCGCAAAGGAGTTCTACGACGTTATGCGTAAGGGTACCCGTATCCGCACCGCTGCCGTCAACACGCAAACCTTCCTTGAGCATTTTGAAAAATACCTGAAAGAAGGCTACGACGTCCTTTATATCGCTTGCTCGAAAGCACTTTCGACCTCGATTAACTCGGCAAATGCTGCAAAAGACGAGTTGCTCCCTAAATATCCCGAAGCAAAAATCATCTGCGTAGACTCTATCAACTCTACCGGTTGTCTTACCCTTTTGTGTATCAAAGCATCCAAACTCCGCGCGGAAGGCAAAACCATCGAAGAAACCGCCGCTTGGGTGGAGGAAAATAAAAAATTCTTCAACCAAGAGGCCGTCGTCGACAAACTCGCCTATCTTAAACAGGCTGGCCGCGTATCTGCGTCCTCCGCTTTCTTCGGCGACTTGCTTTCCATTAAACCCGTCATCATCTCCGATATCCACGGCTACAACTACGCCGTTGAAAAGGTTAAGGGTAGAAAACGCTCGATTGCACGTATCATCGAAAAGACGATCGCAGAATACGTCCCCAACGACTTGGGCATCGCCATTCACCACGCGGATTGCCTTGACGAAGCACTCGCCGTCAAAGAAACCCTCAAAGAAGCCTTGGGTCTTACCGACGATCAGTTCGAGGTCGACTATATCGGTCCTACCGTCGGCGCATCCGTCGGCCCTGGTACCCTCAGTATCTTCTTCTACGGCACGGAAGTCACCGCAGATTCCTTGGCAGACAGCAAAAAATAATCGTAAAACCGCCCTTTGCTAAGGGCGGTTTTTTATCGGTATCAATAGAAAACGGAGTGGGCAGGTATGCCACTCCGCTTTTTTTATACGTTGCCAGCGCTTTCCTTTTCGCGCCACTCCTTCTCGTCGGCAAGGAGCAAGCCTTCGACCTTAGCGCCGATCTCCGAGGTCCTCGTTGCCATCACTTCCTCCGTGGGGATAACTTCCAGTACTTTAAGATAGATATGCGATTTTCTAAAAGGCGCACACTTATGCACCTTTTCCGTGCCGCGCGTCGAGATGACGACGATGGGACACTTCGCCTTTTGGGCGACCTTGAAGACGCTGTTGTGGAAAGGCAACAAACCTTGCGCCGATTTGTTCCTCGTGCCTTCGGGATAGACGATCATAGACGCCTCGCCCGCCTTGATAGCCTCCGCCGCTACGTTGATCGTCTTGACCGCGTTGCGCGCGTTCTCTCTATCAATGGGATAGAAGTTGCACTTTCTCGTCATCCTCCCAAAGAAAGGAATCTTGAGGTTGGAAGGCTTGGAAATGACGCCGAAACCGTACTTTCTCATCGCTTTGTGCACAGCCAGCGAGTCGTAGTTGGAGACGTGGTTGCTCACGAGCAGGAACTTTTCGTCCTTGGGCACCAGTTCATCCCCCTCGTAATGCACCTTCACGCGAAGCAAGTTAAGGATGACGCTCAACGAGGTTTCAAAATACCAAGCATAGAATTTGTTGCGTTTGATATGATCCTTTTTCGTGTTGACGCACCAGCCGAGGATGGTGGCGATTAGAATCCACAAGATAAAGCATACGAGTACTACCGCCACTATCTCTACCAAAATAGCCAGCAAAATCCAAAGCACCGCTATAAAGATATCCATAATTTCCTTCCTTTGCGAAAAAATCCGCTTCCTATTCCGCTACATTTTACCACGCGTGACAATATTTGTCAAGGATTTGCAATCAACCCGTTTGTTTTCCGTGCACAAGAAAGACTCTGCCGTATAGGCAGAGCCCCTTTTCTTAAATCCTTACCGTGTATTCGGCGACGTCTAAAATCGTCTCGCCGTCTATCTGCAACGCACGAGGCTCGTCGAATTTGACGGTGATTTCTTTGCCTGTGAAAATCTTGATATGCTTGTCGTGTTTGACGTGTTTCCCTTTGAAAATATTAGGGAAAATCATCAGCGTCTTTAACTTACCCGAGCCGTAGAAAAGCATCAGGGATACCTTATCGTCCTTACGGTTTTGGTCTGGACAGGGAAGCATGCCGCCGCCGTAGTAGCGACCATGCATCGTAGGCGCCAACCACACCTTATCAAAGGTATGCGTCTCGCCGTCCACAGTCACCGTCGCTCCCGTCGTCTGGTAGTGAAAAAGCAACCCTTTGATGGCAATCCCCGTGTAATCAATCTTCGCGCCGGGCTTTTGTGCACGAATCTTGTCGCCAACCTCACAACAGTAGCCGTCGATACCGTAGCCGACACCGTTGACGAACTCGTACTCCGTTCCCTTGACGATAACCGTGGGCAACCCCTTCAAATATTCGTCGATGCGCACGATCTTCTCCCCTTCTTCGGCGACGTCGCGCATAAAATCGTTGCCACTACCGCAAGCAAAATAATAGATCTCTTTCCCGTCGCGCACCCCTTTCGTCTGGTTGGCGAACTTGTTAATAGTCCCGTCGCCACCGCAGATAACGATAGGCGCGTCCGTTTCCTTCACGTAGGCGGCGTAATCTTGCAACTCAATTACGTCTTGAAAGATTATCTCGTCGTCGGGATACAATGCTTTCAATTCCATCGCCAGTTCCTTACCTCGCCCGTTGCACGCAAGCGAATTGTATAATGCATATTTTTTCATAAGAAACCTTCCTTTGTCGTATCGAATTTTGTGATTTTATTATATTCTATCCCCCTTCGAATGTCAACGCTTTTTGGAAAATTTTGTCATATCTTCACAATACAATTTGTCAGTCACTTTACTTTTTCTTGGCACGACGTACTTTTTTGGGCAGTTTCGGGGCTTTGATGCGCGTGCATGCGCAGCGCAAACCCTTAAAAATCCTGCCGTTGGCGATATGCACGATTCCTTCCATAAGATTGTACGGGCAGGGCACGCCTGCCGTCATGGTCATGGTGATCATGGAACTGGAATCGAGCACCTTTTTAAGGAATATCGCACCCTTGACGCGATTGTCCCTTTTAACCCCCTCGGGTAGCCCTTTTGCTACGGCTAAATTCACCTTCATCACGGCGCCAACCAACCCGTACAGGCATCTGCCGACCGCGGTCGATTTTAGGTCGGTGAACCGACTCTCCATATGAATAGGTCGGCTGGGTGGAAGCGCAGGAATCTTGCGCCCCGACATCGCCTCGAACGCTTCGTCCGTCATCGCCGCAACGTCCGCCGCTCCGTACGCCGTCATCCCCTTTTCGTCGCACGCGACCGCCTCGCCTTGCACTGGCATAGTCTTTGACAATATCACCCGCTCGCAATCGGCACAAATCTCGAAGGCGTAGTCGCCCTCCTCCAACACGTAGCGGTTTTTTGCCGTATCAAAATAGCGCAATTCATCCCTTTCTAAGGCTATCTTGACCTTGCCTTTTTCCCCTGCTTTTAAGTAAATTTTCGCAAAGCCTTTCAACTCCCGCACGGGGCGGAACACCCTGCCTTTTGGCGCGTTGACGTACAGTTGCACGACTTCCGCGCCGTCCCTGCCCCCTACGTTTTGAATATCGCAGGTGATTTCGTAGCCGTTATCCGTCTCCACGACGGCTAGATTGTCATAGGCAAATCGGGTATAGGAAAGCCCGTATCCAAAGGGGTATCGCACCCGCTTTTTCGCCGTCAAGTAGTACCTGTACCCTACGAAAATACTTTCTTTATAAACTTCGTTCTTCGTCCTTGCAAAGTCCTCGCCGAAGGGCACGTCGCTATAATTTATCGGCCAACTCTCCGCCAACCGTCCCGAAGGCGAAACCTCGCCAAAAAGCAAGGAGTACGTCGCTTCACCGCCGTTTTGCCCAGGTAGATACATATTGAGAATCGCCGACGTCCTATCTGCAAAGGGCAACTCCGCAGGCGAGCCACCGTAGAGGACGACCACCACCTTTTTGCCTGCATCTAGCAAAGCGTCGATTAAGGCGAGTTGGTTGTCGGGCAACGCCATATCTTCCCTGTCTGCGCCCTCACTCTCAACGTAATCGGTCAAGCCCGCAAAGACGATTACCTTCTCGTACTCCGTCGCCTTTTGGAGCGCCTCGTCTATTAGTTTTCGTTCCCTTTTTATCCCGCTTTCACGATATCCCTTGGCATAGGCGTAGTGCACCCCTTTCGCCTCGAACGCCGTCTTGGGCGTGGACAAAAAGGCAGGGTGTATCATCGAACTACCTGCGCCTTGATAACGCATTTTTTCGAAGAGTTCGCCGCAGACGAACAGGGGCTCGTCTTTGTCAAGAGGCAACGCGCCGTCGTTTTGCATCAGCACGGCGGAATCAATCGCAATCTCCTTCGCCAGCGCGTGGTGCGCGGCAAAATCCGTCGCCTCCTTCTCGTCTTTTTCGTGTTTTGCCACGAGGGTCAATACGTTGCGAACCGCTTCGTCTAGCACCGCCTCGTCCAGCGCGCCCGAAGCCAGCCCGTCCATAATCCATTTTCGGCAGACGGCGGTGTCGCCAGGCATCTCTAAATCTAGCCCTGCGCGCAGCATTTTCAGCCTGTCGTGCGTCGCGCCCCAGTCGGTCATCACAAGTCCCGTAAAACCCCATTCCTTGCGGAGCACGTCCGTCAACAGCCAGTAATTTTGACTGCAAAATTCGCCGTTGATTTTGTTGTAGGCGCACATCAGCGTCTCGGGACAAGCCTCTTTGACTATCCTCTCGAAGGGTTTTAGATATATCTCGCGCATAGCGCGCATATCCGCAATGCTATCCCCCATAAAACGGTAGTTTTCGCTGTTGTTGAGGGCGAAATGCTTGACGGAGACGCCTGCGCCCTCCGCCTGAATCCCTTGCACCTCAGCCACGCCCATTTTGCCTGCAAGATACGGGTCTTCCGAAAAATACTCAAAATTCCTGCCACCCAAGGGGTTGCGTTTGATATTGACGCCAGGGCCTAGGACGACGTTCACGCCGTAGTGACGGCACTCGCGCCCGATTGCCCTGCCCATGCGATAGAGATTGTCTGGATTCCAACTCGACGCCGTCGTCGCCGCCGTGGGAAAACAAGTGGCTTTCTCGCTGTTGGAGGTGCCGTTGTCGCCCTTTTTTCGTTGCACGCGCAAGCCGTGCGGTCCGTCGCTCATCCTGACGCTCGGGATACCCAGACGGGGCACGGGATTGGTGTACATAAAATCCGTCCCTGCTAAGAGCGCCGCTTTCTCTTCCCTCGTCAGCGTCTCTATCATCTTTTCGACGTCCATACCGTGCCTCCTCTTTTCTCGTTGCGTATATTATATCACACTCTTTTTGACCCTTTCAATAGGAAATCTATTTTTTCTTTTGCCTTTGGCAAAATTTTTTTAATCGCACCGTCTCCTCCACCCTCCTTCCGCCAACAAAAAAGAGAGGTATGGGAACCTCTCTTTTAAGACTATTACGTTATCGGTATTGCTCAACGGCTTTTTGCAGGGTGGCTTTAAGTTGCTCACGCAAGGATTTCGGCGCGATTATTTCCACGTTTTTCACGTACTGCAAAGCCCAGTACTCCATCGCCCT
>JAFVXN010000127.1 GCA_017501125.1 Clostridia bacterium | reverse complement strand
GGTATCGTCGCCACCAAAGACGGTGACCGCGATTTGGTCGGCAGGGATCCCTAAATACTTTTCGTCCGTCAAGAACTCATAACTCCAAGGGATCATTTCCTTTTTGAAATAATCGCCGAGCGACCAGTTGCCGAGCATCTCGAAGAAGGTGCAGTGTCTCTCGTCGCCGACGTCGTCGATATCGCCCGTACGCACGCACTTTTGCACGTCGCAAAGCCTCGTCCCAGCGGGGTGTTTTTCCCCCAACAAATAGGGCACGAGGGGGTGCATCCCTGCCGTCGTGAAAAGGACGGTCGGGTCGTTCTCGGGGATGAGCGAGGCGGAAGGGATAATCTTATGCCCCTTCTCCTCGAAGAATTTCAAATACATTTCTCTCAAACTTTGTCCAGTATGCGTCTTCATAATATTTCCTTTGTCGCACGTGGCGACCTTTTCCCCTATGGGGAAATTTCTTCTTTATTATATCCGTCCGCCCCGCCTTTGTCAAGCGGTAGGAAGGATTTTTACGCTTTTATCAGTTCGTAGCCCGTCTTGCTGTCCTTGACGGCGTAGCCTTTTTCGGCGAGCACGGCACGGAGCGCGTCACTCTTAGCCCAGTCTCTGTTTTGACGAGCCGTCCACCTCTCTTCGGCGATTGCCTTGACGTCCGCAGGGATATCTTCGGCAAATTTTGCATCGTACCAGTCGACGTATTCCTTCGCGCTCTTTTTGAACAAGCCAAGCAGGGAATAAGTCTTTCTAATCTGTACGCCGTAAGCAAGCGCAACGAACAAGTCGCCTGCGCTACCGCTCGCCAGCAGTTTTTTCATCTCTTTGAAATAGCCGAACAAGTTAGACAGCGCCAAAGCGGTGTTAAAATCGTCGTCCATGCACCCGTCGAATTCGCTATCCACCCTCTCTGCCGCCTCCGCCGCGCGGATTGCCGACTCGTTGTCGAGGGTCAACTCCATACCTCTCAACTTATCCATCACCTTATCTACGAGGTGCAAGGTGGAATAGAACTCGTAAAGGTGCTTTTCCGCCGTGGGGAAAAGGTCGTCCGTCACGTTGATATCGCCGCGATAGTTGGTCTGGAGCAAGGCGTATTTGATCGCCTCGTTGGAATAGTTTTCCAAAAGGTCGGTCAAAAGCAGGCTGTTGCCCAAGGACTTACTCATCTTTTGCCCGTTGACTTTGATGAGCCCGTTGTGCGTCCAGTATTTGACGAATTGCTTGCCCGTGAGCGCCTCCGTCTGCGCAATTTCGTTCTCGTGATGAGGGAAGATAAGATCCCTGCCGCCGCCGTGGATATCGATTTGCTCGCCGAACGCCGCACGGTTCATCGCAGAACACTCTATGTGCCACCCAGGTCTGCCTTTACCCCAAGGCGACTCCCAGTAAATCTCGCCAGGTTTCGCACTCTTCCACAGGGCGAAATCGTACGCGTTTTTCTTCTCCTCGTCGTTGTCGACGCGCACTCCGTCGAGGGCGTCGTCCACGTTGCGACCAGAGAGTTTCCCATAGGCGGGATAGGACGCTACGTCAAAATACACGTCCCCGTTTTTGGTCGGATACGCGTGCCCCTTTTCGATGAGCGCAGAAACAAAATCGATGATGTTGTCGATATTCTGCGTGGCTTTCAGCCAAAGCGTAGGATCGTCCACCGCCAACTCTCTCATGACGGCGTCAATCTTCGCGATCATCTTTTGCGCATACTCGTCCGCAGGTACGCCCTGCTCGCCCGCACGCGCGATAATTTTGTCGTCGACGTCCGTGTAGTTCCTCGCATAGGTGACGTCGTATCCCTTCTTTTCAAGATATTTACGCATTACGTCGTAGATGAGCGCCTGATAACCGTGCCCGATATGCGCCTCGCCCGACACCGTGATGCCGCACGCGTACATCTTGACCTTTCCCTCTTCCAAGGGGATAAATTCTTCCTTTCTTTTCGTGTAAGAGTTGTAGATTTTCATATCCTACCTCCCGTTGATTTTTATAGTTGTTGTATACTAAGCCCCACTTTCCTTCCCTTAAAGGCGTTAGATGCGAGCAAGACAAGGAGAGAAATCTTTTGCGCAGGGCGCGTATCTCCTAACAAACGGCATCTTTTTAGAGGCGAGGCAGACGAGGAGCGTGAGGAATAAGTCGAAGGCGTGTACTTTGGCGTACACAACTGAGACTTGCCACAACGCGACAAAGTATCCTACACCACTAACAAAAGTTCGTTAATAGGTAAAAGGCGGAGATGCGAGCATATCAAGGCGCGGCGAGCGCGCATACCGATAGTATGTAAGCGAGCCGCAACGCTGATAGGCGAAGTATATACGCCTTTTAAGAAAAAAGGGCGCCTTTATGTCAGCACATAAAGACGCCCTTAAGCGTGGTTCCACTTTACTTCAAAAGACTTTCGTCCTTCCTCTTTGCCTGATGACGGGGGCAACCGCAGGGGATTAGCCTGAGCCTCGGACGCAAAAACGCACTTTCCCCTTCCCCTTGCCGCCGCCCTTTCAGCCACGAGGCGACTCTCTTTGGGCAAAATAAAAAGGTACTCTTTTTTTGCTCGGCGATTCAATTTTTTTCATTATACTATTTCGCAGGCAAAAAAGCAACCGTTTTTTCTCAGTTTGCCTCTTTAAGGAATAAATTCCTTACCTTATATTCGTCCAACGCCGCCTTTCTCATGTCGGGGTTGGTGATTTTCTTCATCAAAAGATAGGCGACGACGGTATCGCGTACCGCCGTGTAATCAAACGCCTCGTCGATGCTAATCATTACCTCTTTTGCGTCTTCGTATTCCCAGTTGCAGGCGAGCGCCAGCGAAAAGACGAGGTTTTTCGTCGGCTGATAGGCGCCGCGCACGATTTTCTTCCATATTTTTTCGTCGATGTCGATATCCGCCATCGCGTCTTCCGCGTCCATGCCACGACGCTTGAAAACCGCCGCCAACGCCTTTTGAGGGGCGACTTTTTTGAAGACGTTCTTGATTCGCTTATACCAAGGCACCGCCGTGAACGTGAAGGAAAACTCACCGTCGACAATCTTTTCTTTGAAGGCCTTTAAGATATCTTCCTTGTTCTTTTGCAGGGCAAGGCGCATGGTGTTAGCAGGCAGGGTGTACGCCACCAAATCGCCAAAGGCGTCCCTTTTCGTCTCTTGCATCTTGGGCATCACGTACCCAGGCAACAAACACACCTTATCGTAGTTTGCGTACGCCTCGCAAAAATAATCGTCTAAGTCTTTAATGAAATCGAATTGCATTTTTTCTCTCTCCTCTTATTATTATAGCACGCGAGAAAGGAAAAGGCAACCGTTTTTGAAAAACCTCTCGCGCAACTGGCGGCTTTTCGTCACTTTTTCGCCCGATTTTCACTTACGCGAATATTTTTTACCGTTTTTGTGAAAAAATCACTTGATTTCTCGACGGCTTTATGTTAAATTTGATATATATTATCAAAAAGGACGTGAGCGTATGAAAAGAGACCGCATCGAAAAAATCGCAGAATTGTTGGACAAGAGGGGTAAAATGACCCTCCTGCAACTCTCCCACCACTTCCCCGAGGTGTCGCAGATGACCTTGCGCAGGGATTTGCTGACCCTTGAACAAGAGGGCAGGCTTATCCGTATCGGCGGCGGCGCTATGTCCGTCAAAGAGGTGCAAAAGACGACGGGCGAGCCGTATATCAAGAAGACGACTATCCACTCCGACGAGAAAATCGCCATCGCTAAGAAAGCGGCGGCACTCATCGACAAGGGCGCGTCCATCTTCCTCGACGGGGGTACCACCGCATTGTACCTCGCCAAAGAGATGCCCGATATCCCGTGCAATATTTTCACCAACGGGATCGCCATCGCCAGCGAACTCGCGCAAAAGAAAAACCCCGTCATCAATATGCTCGGCGGGATTTTGATGAAAGACAACCTCTCCACGGCGTCCTCTTTATCTTCCGTTTATTTTGCGGATACCAACTTTGAACTGGCGATTATTTCCGCGACGGCGTACACGCCCGAAAGTGGCTTTACCTGCAACTCGCAGACGGAGGCGGACCTTTTGAAGTTGGTTCGCAAAAAGGCGAAATATCTGTATATGATGCTCGACAGTTCGAAGATCGGCAAGATTATGCCCTACACCTTCGCGCGCAACGAGGACATCAACGTCCTTATCACCGACGAGAATTTCCCCGAAGACTTAAAAGCGCAATTCAAAGCCCATGACATCGTCGTGATGTAAAATGAATATTTCGCACGCTCTAGGAGTACCTAGGGCGTGTTTTTTACGCCAAAAACGGCTTTAACTCGTACCTGCCCCCTTCATTTATGAACTAAAGCCAAAAGGCAAGCCCATACGCTTGCCTTTTTGATTTAGTCTTTCTCTTCTTTTTTATATTTTCTCGCCCTCTGCTTGTAATATATGCGATACAACCAAGGGCACCTAAATGCACCATACTTATAAGAACCGTACAGCCACCCTTTTAAGCCAGGTCTAAAAAACATCATCTTCTTAAGCTCTTTAGGCATTGCGGCGCATGGTAAAATTCCCTTGTTTTTCAGTTCCTTTTGTTTTTCTTTAATATTAATTTCCAATCCCGGCAACCAATGCATTAAAGCGTCGCACATCCTTCGATAATACCACTCTAGATATTGTTGCCTATACCAATCTAGATAATTTTTATCGTCCGCCTTCGTTTTATTAATTCGCGCCAAGGAAAATAATGAATTTGTATATCTTTCCCTGTCTTTTTTCCACGCAGAGCGCGAAGCCGACTCATCGCGCATTCTATAATAATAGAATATATCCCCCTCTACAGCCACAATTTTATTGATATACAAATCTCCATACTCCAATCTTACCAGATCAAACACACCCCTTGTAAAGAGTATGTCCTCCCCGTATAAAATCTCTTCCACAAATTTATGCTGATTCCGAATCAATATATCCTTTTTTATTAAAGAGGACCAAGCCCCGTCGTACCTTATTGGTTTTTCAATGGCAACTTTAGTTGATATGGCATCTTTTTCCAAAGCCACTTCCTTCTTTTCCTGCACGCGCCATTCTGCCTTAATATAATCAAATTCCATCTGCAGGATACTTGGCGAGTACTTTTCAATGGTCTCCTTAATCAACCCCAGACAGTTCCTAGCAATCCAATCATCCGAGTCAACGAACCAAACGTATTCGCCTTTTGCCATATCAAGTCCAAGATTGCGCGCCTTCGAGACCCCGCCATTCTCTTTATCGACTACGACTACGTTGCTGTTATTTTTAGCATATTCTTGCAAAATCGCAAGAGAATTATCCTTCGAACCGTCGTTGATACAAATGATTTCGTACTCGTCTTTGTCGATGTCTTGACCCAAAAGACTATCCATGCACTGCGCAAGATACTTTTCCGCATTATATACGGGCACTATAATACTAAATAGAAGCTCCCTGT
>JAFVXN010000126.1 GCA_017501125.1 Clostridia bacterium | reverse complement strand
TATATGAGAAATAGATGACAGCGAACGCTTCGCGTAGCGAATCCCATCTAAGGCGCCACCCTCTTCCGAAAAAGCCGACCACGCCCCCTTCAATGCGGCAATAATCTTCTCCGTATTGTTCATTTTGTTGCGTTTTGCCAGCAAATCCTCCTCTTCGCCTTCTTGCAACGCAACCTTTTCAATTTCGTCAATCTGGTATTTAAGTAAATCCAAGCGGCGGTTTCGCTCTTCCTCGTCACCGCCCAAAACCTGCATTTGGCGATATATTTCTTTTCTTTGAGAAAGTTTTTCCGCCAACTTTGCCTTTTCTTCAAGCAAAGGCTTGCCGACGACCTCATCCAACGTCTTTAATTGATTGCTTTCCTTCAACAAAAAGAAGTGCTCGCTTTGACCGTGCACGTCAACAAGATAATCCGTGACCCTTCTAAGCATTGCGGCAGTCACGGCGTTGCCGTTGATTTTAATTACACTTTTCCCAGCGTCCGTAAACTTTCTAGAAATAACGATCAGCCCGTCCGATTCCACGTCCATTTCTCTCAGCGCCAAAACCGCCGCGCTGTCTTCAGCCACGACAAATTCAGCCCTGACAAAACACTCCGTTTCGCCATAGCGAATCATCGTTTTGTCCGCTTTTGCGCCCAAGACAAAATTGACGGAGTCGAGTAAAACCGATTTACCCGCACCCGTCTCACCAGAAAGAACGTTGAGCCCTTCACAAAACGATATTTCCGCAGACTCAATGAGCGCTACGTTTTTGACCGTCAATTTTGATAACATAATCCACTTAATTCAAAAACAAATTGATTTTTTCCACGACCGTCAACGCGGCGTCGTTGTCCGTGCATACCACCAACAAGGTATCGTCGCCCGCAACAGAACCGACGATTTCGGGATAATTAAGTTTGTCCACCACCGTACCCGCATTGGAGCCGTTGCCCGTCAAAGTCTTAACAACCACCATGTTTTGCGCCGCTCTAACGGACACAATGCAATCACGGAACAAATTCTTCATCTTCGGCGAAATTTCTTCTGCGCTATCGTTAATATAAGCGTAGCGATATTTCTTTTCAACGCCAGCGACCTTAAACAAATGTAATTCTTTGATATCTCTAGAAATCGTCGCCTGCGTCACAACGTAATTGAGCGCGTTCAATTCCGCGCACAATTCCTCCTGCGTCTCGATTTCTTTTGCGGTAATCAATTCCAAAATCTTTGCGTGTCTTGCCGTTCTAAACATCTTTTTCCCCTTATTTGTTCAATTTATTTCTTATTTTCCCCATAAAATCAAAACCGTCACGCAAGGGGAATTCCGCCGTAAAAGGCGCTTTTTTTATACTTATTTGCTGTCCGCGGAAAAGTGGAGCCACGGTTTTGCCGTCAACGAGCACCAACGCCGTACCCTTCTCCACCTCAATAGTAAAAGAGTCCGTATCGGGAAATACCGTCGAGCGCGCATTAAAGGAGAAGGGACAAATCGGCGTCATCATAACGACTGGTGCCTGAGGGCTTAAAATCGCACCGCCCGCCGACAACGAATACGCCGTAGAACCCGTCGGCGTACACAATAATACGCCGTCACCCAGCAATACGTTGCTCCCTTCGCCTACGTCTACGCGCAAGGTCAACATTTGGTTCTCCTTTGCCGTCAACGCCGCATAATCGCGTTGCACCGCCACCTCGTTTAAGGCGTAAAACGTCTTATTTTTAACCGTAATCTCCAAAAGACTACGACGGAGAACTCGGCATGCACCATTGGCAAGTTGATCGAGCAATTCTTTTAAATTGCATTCCTCGCCCCTTTCATACTCAGTCAAAAAGCCTAGATTTCCGTAATTAACGCCGATAATTTTGACGTTTTTTTGCGCCGCAACGACTGCCGCATGCAAAATCGCACCGTCGCCACCAAGCACAACGACTACGTCCACACCGTCAATCTCCGTATGAGAAGCAAATCGAACGGGATTATAGCCCCACTCCTTGAGCAAATTCATCAATCGAAGCAGAACGTTTTCGTCTTTAATTTTTGAAACGTTTCCTATTACGCCAATGTTCATCTTATTGCTTATCCTGTGTTTCTTTGTCTTTTATCCTAATTTCTGTCAACAACTCTTTCGCCGTTTTAGCCACCTGAGCAGGAGTCAAACCCCTTTCGCCTTTCTTTAAGTGCACGACGTATTCTACGTTTTTGCCCTTTCGTATAGGCGCATAAGTAATCGTCACGGGGTTCAACCCGTTTTCCACCGCACCCTCAAGCACTTTTTCCACAATTTTGGGATGCGCGTCTAGGCGTACGATACCACTTTTGCCTATATTTTTATTTTCGCACTCAAATTGCGGCTTGATGAGCGCCACCGCCTCACCACCTACAGGCAAAATATCCGCCATTATAGGAAAAATCAAACGGAGAGAAATAAAACTAACGTCCGTCACAATCCCGTCTATTTCGTCTGAAAAATCCTCTTTTCTAAGATAACGCGCGTTGGTATTTTCCATAACGACCACTCGCACATCATCGCGGAGTTGGTCGCACAGTTGACTGGTGCCCACGTCCACGGCGTATACTTTTTTGGCGCCATTTTGCAACAAGCAGTCGGTAAAACCGCCCGTACTAGCCCCGATATCCACAAAAACCTTATCTTTGCAAGAAAAATCAAAAGAGGTTATCGCCCGCTCCAACTTATATCCACCGTCGGACACGTAGCGCAAAGAAGGCTGCAAAAAAACAATTTCTTGCCCTTCTTTGATCTCGTCGTTGGGCTTAATCGGTCTGCCGTTTACCAAAATCAGCCCCGTCTCCGCCGCTTTTGCCGCTTTGGTGCGGGAGCCAAATTTTTCAGCAAAATACTTATCCGCTCTCATAAGTTATCCACGATGAAAGCCTTGATTTTTTCGCAATCAACGCCGTATTCACGCTGCAACTGCGCAATGCCACCCTGCGGAATAAACTTGTCCTCGTAGGCAAACGTCTTAATCTTGCAATCGCTTTGTTTTTTCGTCAAATACCCCGTGACAAGCGAGCCAAAGCCCCCGATCTCGACGTTGTCTTCAACCGTGACAACCGTTCCTTTCAGCGAATTTAACAAGTCTTCGTCTAAAGGCTTTACAAAACGAGCGTTAACAACGTTAAAGGCTTTTCCTTCCGCCTCTAATCCTTGAAAAATCTTCATAACGACGGTCAAACAGCGTTCCCCAGCCGCCAAGACGGTCACTTGGGATTCACATTTGTGCATATATTCCCATTTTCCTACGACAATCGGCTCGTCCGTTTTATCAAACAAGACTTTGCCCGCCCTAGGATAACGAATCGCCATCGGTGCGTTATAAATCGCACTAAATTGAAGCATTTGACGGTACTCATCCGTATCTTTAGGCACGGCAATCGTCAAATTGGGAATGAGCGACAAATAGGACAAATCAAAAACGCCTTGATGCGTTTCGCCGTCGGCACCAGAAATCCCCGCCCTATCTATACAAAAAGTGACGGGCAAGTTCATAGCGCACACGTCGTGGATAATTTCGTCGAAGGCACGTTGTAAGAAGGTCGAATATATGGCGTAATAAGGTTTGAGGCCACCTGCCGCCATCGACGCACACAGTACCGCCGCATTTTCCTCGCAAATCCCTACGTCGAAGGCGCGGTCGGGATAGTCGTTGAAGAAGGGCTCCAGCCCCAAACTTTCTTTCATCGCTGCCGAAACAACGGTAATTCTCTTATCTTTTGCCGCCATTTCGCAAAGCGTTTTGCCTAAAATATGGCTATATTCCGTATCTTGGGGCGAACCGACAGGCGCGACACCGTGCATACCGACGGGATGTTCCTCGGAAAACTCATACCCCTTCCCCTTTCTCGTCACGATATGCAGCAATACGGAATTTTCTTGCAACGCCTCTTTTGCCGTCGCCATACTCTCCAACATATCATCTAAATCGTTGCCGTTTTTCACGCCGATATATTTTAAGCCGAATTGTTGCAACAATCTTACGTTATCGCCGTATGCATTTTCCTGAATCGACGACAAGATATCGTGCATGCCGCCTACCGTAGGAGAAATGGACATACCGTTGTCGTTAAGAATAATCAAAATCTTCGTTTTTAAGATTTTCAAACTGGTAAGCGCCTCGTAAACGAGCCCGTTATTGAAGGAACCGTCGCCAATATAGGCAATAACGGCGTGATTTTGCCCCGTCAAATCGCGTGCCTTCGCTAGCCCTAACGCCGCAGCAACGGAGGTCCCTGCGTGTCCCGTATCATAACTGTCATATTCACTCTCCGCACGCTTAGGAAAACCCGAAATACCGTCTTTTTGGCGCAGGGTGTCGAATTTTTCCGCCCTTCCGCTCAAAATCTTATAGGCATAACACTGATGACCGACGTCAAAAACAATCTTATCCTCGGGGAAATTAAAGGTATAAAAGAGCGCAACGGTACTCTCCACCGCACCCAAATTAGACGCGAGATGCCCACCGCACTTCATAACCGTCTCGTAGATAGTTTGTCTCAACTCATCGCACAAGACGTTCAGGCGGTTTTTGTCATATATTTTGATTTGTTCGGGATCAAATCTCGTAATCATCACGACCTTCTTCGCTCAATTCCTTCTGTTTCTAACGTAATCAACCAAATCGGAAAAGAAGGTTTTTTCCCCTTCTATCCCTTCCAAATAAGCCTTGCATTCAGCAGCCAACAAATCGGCACGAGCACCTGCACCTTCTAAGCCGTATAACTTAACGAAAGTCAACTTGCCTTCAGCCACGTCCTTGCCTATCGACTTGCCCATGCCCTCAAAATCCCCGACCACGTCCAAAATATCGTCCGTAATCTGGAACAAAAGCCCAAAGGCTTTTGCAAATTTTTCCAACTTAAAATATTCACGATCGTCGGCAAGCGCACACACCATCGCAACGGGTGCAAGCAACAACTTGCCCGTCTTATGCTCGTGGATAAAAAGCAAATCGTCCTGAGTCAAGGGCTTGTCCCCACTCGAAAAGGACAAATCCGCCACTTGCCCTGCAATCATACCGTCAATCCCCGCGCACTCGCAAAGAATTTGCGCCGCGCGAACATACCCATCCCCTTTTCTGCATTGATTGAAACAAATTTCGTATGCAGTGTTAAGAAGGGCGTCGCCAGCCAAAATCGCGTTTGCCTCACCAAACACTTTGTGATTGGAAGGCTTTCCGCGGCGAAAATCGTCGTCGTCCATCGCAGGCAAATCGTCGTGAATCAACGAATAAGTATGAATCATCTCCAACGCCAACGCAAACGGTAACACCTCTTTTGACGGCACGGACAGCAACTCCGCCGTCGCCAAAGCGAGCACGGGACGAATTCTCTTCCCTCCCGCCGACAGGCTGTACTTCATCGCCTCGCCCAGCACGCTCGGTTTCGTGGACAAATTGTCCATATATTCGGCTAAATATCCGTTAAACACGGACAAATACGCCTGATATCTTTCTTGAAAATCGTGCACTTAAATACTCTCAAACGCCGCAAGGCAAGTATTATACATCAGCATGGTGATCGTCATAGGTCCTACGCCACCAGGCACGGGCGTAATATAAGAAGCCTTCTTCGCCACGTTTTCATAATCGACGTCACCGCAAAGTTTTCCGTTTTCATCACGGTTTATGCCGACGTCTACCACGACGGCGCCTTCTTTAACCATATCTTCCGTGACGAACTTCGCCCTACCTATAGCCGCCACCAAAATGTCTGCCTCTTGGCAAATTTCTTTCAAATTTTGCGTCTTGCTATGGCAAACGGTGACGGTTGCATCCGCGTTAAGTAATAACAACGCCATAGGCTTACCCACGGTGTCACTTCTGCCCAAAACGACGGCACGTTTCCCCTTCGGGGAAATACCTTCGCTCTCCAACATCTTCATCACTCCGTAAGGCGTACAGGATACGAGCCCGTCTTCTTTTAAGACGAGTTTCCCAAGGTTCTCTTTCGAGAATCCGTCGACGTCCTTTTCATAAGGGATTTTTGCCATAGCAGGCTCCGCCTGCAATCCTTTAGGCAAGGGAAGTTGCAACAAGATGCCGTGAATATCCTTGCTCGCTGCAAGTTCCTCCAACAAATCTTCCAGTTGTTTTTGAGAGGTGTCTGCCGGCAATCGATACGCGTACGATTTTACGCCGATTTCCTCACAAGCCTTAATCTTGTTCCGCACGTAAATCTGCGAGGCGGGATCTTCCCCCACCAACACTACTGCAAGCCCAGGTTTCAATTCCGAGGCGTCAATTTTTTCCTTCAATTGCGCGCGCATTTTTGCCGCGAGCGCTTTTCCGTCGATGATTTTCATTTGTTAATTACCCCCGCTAATACTCCGTTTACAAAATCTATCCCCTTCTCGGAGGAATATTTTCTCGCCAGCCCCGTTGCCTCATGCACCGATACGACGGGCGGAATTTCGTCAAAATACATTATCTCCGCCATGGCAATCAGCAATATGCTTTTATCCATAGGATTCAAACGGTTCTCCAGATAATGATGGCACGCCGCCTCAATCCCTGCGATCAACGCTTGCTTGTTCTGCTCTACCGTCGTGACGAGGTTCAACGCAAAGCGGACGTCTTCTTCCTTTTCCAAATTAAATTGCTTAAAAATCTTTTTCTTAAACGCGTCATCGTTTTCCGTGCCGAATTGTTGCGCAAAAACGATATTGAGCGCGGCTTCTCTAGCAGCATTTCTCATATTTTTTCTCCACGGACGAAAATCCCTTACTAAAGGTAAGGGACTCCGTATCAATATTATTCTTCACTCTCGGTAGGATTAGGTGCCACCGCCGCAACCGATGGATCTTCAAAAACAACGTCCAAGATATGCACGTCAACTTTTGCAACGCGATATCTCGTCATCGTCTCCACGTTTTGCTTAACCGATTGCTGAATTCGATAGGCAAGTTCGGGCACGTCGTAGCCGTATTTTACGACCACGGAAACGTCGGCGTATACACCGTCTTTTTCAAGATAAAGACTAACGCTATGCTTTTTGCCAGGCAAAAGCAACGTTCCGTCCACTTCTTGTA
>JAFVXN010000125.1 GCA_017501125.1 Clostridia bacterium | reverse complement strand
TATACGATGCCGTGTGCCATCATTGCTTCGGCTACTTTTTCAAAGCCTGCGATGTTCGCGCCCATTACGTAGTTGCCTTCAAAGCCGTATTTCTTTGCGGCATTGTCGATATTGTGGTAGATGTTTACCATAATCGTCTTGAGTTTTGCATCCACTTCTTCAGCGGACCAGTACAATCTACCGGAAGATTGCGACATTTCAAGGGCAGAGGTTGCTACGCCGCCTGCGTTTGCTGCTTTTGCAGGGAGGAAGATAACGCCGTCTGCCTTTTGGAAGGTTGCGATTGCTTCCAAAGTGGAGGGCATGTTGGCGCCTTCTGCCACGTATTTCACGCCGTTAGCAACGAGTGCTTTCGCACTTGCTTCATCAATTTCGTTTTGCGTAGCGCAGGGAAGGGCAACGTCACAAGGGATCGTCCAAATGCCTTTGCAGCCTTCTACGTATTTCGCGCCAGGTACGCGGTTAGCATATTCTTTAATACGTGCGCGTTCTACTTCTTTGATTTGCTTTACGACGTCAAGTTTGATGCCGTCAGCGTCGTAGATGTAGCCGTTGGAGTCGTACATGGCTACGACTTTTGCGCCCAGTTCTTGCGCCTTTTCGCAAGCGTAGATAGCCACGTTGCCGCTACCAGAGACGACGGTCGTCTTGCCTTCGAAGGAGTCGCCACGGCATTTCATAGCCTCTGCGGTCATATAAACCAAGCCATAACCCGTCGCTTCTTTTCTAATCAAGGAGCCACCGTAGGAAAGACCTCGCCCAGTCAAAACGCCGACGTGTTCGTCACGGATACGCTTGTATTGCCCGAAGAGGAAACCGACCTCTCTAGCGCCTACGCCGATATCGCCTGCGGGCACGTCCGTGTCAGCACCGATATGACGGAAAAGTTCGGTCATAAAACTTTGGCAGAAAGCCATAATTTCTCTATCCGATTTACCTTTGGGGTCGAAATCGGAGCCGCCTTTGCCGCCGCCGATGGGAAGCCCCGTAAGGCTGTTTTTCAAGATTTGTTCAAGGCCCAAGAATTTGATAACCGAAAGGTTAACGGAGGGGTGGAAACGCAAGCCGCCTTTGTAGGGACCGATTGCGCTGTTGAATTGTACACGGTAGCCTTTGTTGACGTGTACGTTGCCGTTGTCGTCTACCCAAGGCACGCGGAAAAGGATGGTGCGTTCGGGTTCGGTAAAGCGTTCCAAAAGGGCTGCTTTTTCATATTCGGGATGAGCGTTGATGACGGGTTCGAGCGTCAACAAAATCTCCGTTGCTGCTTGGTGAAATTCCTTTTCACCAGGGTTGCGTTGCTTTAAATCTTCAAGGACTCTTTCAACGTAGGTCATAGATATATCTCCTAAAAATATTGATTATAAAGTGGTTTTCAATCGAAAAACTCAATCTAGCAATATATTATCATCTTTTTTTTCGATTTGCAACAAATTTATAAGGAAAAAGACAAAAAAGAATTGCTTTTTTGCTTAAAAGGGGCTATAATAAAAAGGTCGGTTATATAGGTATAACCACAGATTATAGCAAAGCAATACGTTCTCATAGTTAAACGGATATAACAAGCCCCTCCTAAGGGCTAGTTCGGGGTTCGATTCCCTGTGGGAACGCCAAAAGCGATCTAAATCGAAATGCGGTTTGGGTCGCTTTTTTTGTCAATGCTATTGATATTTTTTAGCGATTACTATATAATGTAATGCAAGGAAGGAAGATGAGATGAAAAAGATAAAAATCGGTGGGCAGATAGAGACGTCTGCAATTGCACTCGGCTGTATGCGTATCGGTGGGATAGATGAAAGGCAAATAGACCTTTTGATAGACACGGCGTTGGACAACGGCGTCAACTTTTTCGACCACGCCGACATATACGGCAGGGGTAAAGCGGAAGAGACGTTCGGCGGATATTTGGCTCGGCGCAAAGGCGCGCGCGACAAGATGATTATCCAGTCGAAGTGCGCTATCCACGACGGTAGGTACGATTTTTCTAAGGATTATATTTTGCGCTCGGTCGACGGGATTTTGGCGCGCTTGGGCGTAGAGTATTTGGACGTTCTGCTGCTGCATAGACCGGATACGCTGATGGAGCCTTGCGAGGTTGCAGAGGCGTTTGACGTCTTAAAACGGGCAGGGAAGGTGCGCCGTTTTGGCGTATCCAACCACAACGCTATGCAAATCGAACTCTTAAAAACGGCGGTAAAGCAACCTTTGGTTGCTAATCAGTTGCAATTCTCGCCTACGGAGGCAGGGCTCGTCGCCTCGGGACTGAACGTGAATATGAAGAACGCGGATTCCGTGATGCTGGGTGGCGGCTTGCTAGAATATTGCCGCATCAAAAATATGACGATTCAGGCGTGGTCGCCCTTCCAGTACGGATTTTTTGAAGGGTGTTATATCGACGACGACAAATACCCGATTTTGAATCAAAAATTGCAAGAGATCGCCGAAAAATACGGTGTCACGAAGACGGGCGTAGCGGCGGCGTGGATTTTGCGCCATCCTGCCAATATGCAGGTGATTGCGGGCACGACCAACCCGTCAAGGCTGAGGGAGATTTGTGCTGGCGCAGACGTGCATATAACAGGCGAGGAGTGGTACGAGATTTACCGCGCGGCAGGGCACAGTTTGCCGTAAAAAGAGTATAAAAAGCGACCGAATAAAATCGGTCGTTTTTGCTTGCTTAAATTTTGTGGATGAAGATACCGCTTCTCAGTTTTGGTTCGAACCAAGTGGATTTAGGAGGCATCAATTCTCCTGCGTCAGCGACGGCGGTGAGTTCCGCCATCGAGGTGGGGTACATAGAGAAGGCGACACCGCCTTTTTCGCAATTGTCTTGCAAATATTGCAGACCTCTAATGCCACCGACGAAGTCGATTCTCTTATCCGTGCGAGGGTCGGCGATACCGAGGACGGGCTCGAACAGATGCTTTTGAAGGATAGCACAATCCAACCTTTCCGCAGGGGAAGAGGAGTTGCAAAGTTCTTCCTTAAAGCGTACGGAGTACCACTTTCCGCCGACGTACATACCTACGGTATGGGTTGTTTGAGGACGGTAGGGCACGGTGCTGTCTACGGGGGTCACGCTGCCGAGATTTTTTTCGACGAGTGCAAGGAATTCCTCCGTCGAGTTGCCGTTCAAATCCTTGATTAAACGGTTGTAATCGAAGATCTTCAAGTCGTGCGCAGGGAAGATGACGGAGAGGAAGAAATTAAATTCCTCGTCGCCCGTATAATCGGGCTTTTCCGCTCTGCGGTTGACGCCGACTTTGACGGCGGATGCCGCGCGGTGATGACCGTCTGCGATATACAGCGCATCGAGCGCCTCGAAAGCGGCTTTAATCGCCTCGTCCACCTCTGCGTTGTCCGTCGCCCAAACGGTGTGCTGTATGCCGTCTTCGGCCACGAAATCGAACAGGGGTGCTTTCGCCGTCTGCGCCTTGATGATATCGTCTAATTTAGCGCTTTCCTTATAGGCAAGGAAGATGGGGCCCGTCTGTGCGGAACAGGTACTTACGTGACGGATACGGTCCACCTCTTTATCGGCGCGCGTCTTTTCGTGTTTTTTGATGCGATCGCTAAGATAATCGTCGATAGAGGCGCAGCCGACGATACCCGTTTGACCTCTGCCGTCCATGATTTGACGATAGAAGTAGTACTTGCGTCCTGCGTAGGGCACGTACACGCCTTTATCTTGATATTCTTGAAGGTTGCTTGCCGCTTTTGCGTAGACGGCGTCGTCGTAAAGATTGATACCGACGGGAAGGTCAATTTCCGCCTTGTCGATATGGAGGAAGGAGTAAGGATTGCCTTTTACCATTTCCCTAGCCTCAGCCGACGACATAACGTCGTAGGGGAGTGCTGCGCAGTCTTTGACGAATTGTTTTTGAGGCATAACAGCCTCGAAAGGTTTTACAGTAATCATAATATCGTCCTTGTTTGCCCGAGGGCTATTTTTACATATTATATCACACGGCCGAGTAGATTTCAAGCAAATAAAGGGCGACGGCGGGATTTTCTTTTGTGTATTGACAGAAGAAAAAAATGTGTTATAATAATAACAAAACGAAAAGAGGTATCGAAATGGCAGGGGATAAGAAACAAAAACTTGCGTTAAAAGTCTCCAACACGATAAAAAAATATTTGGACTCGCAAAAGTGGCGCTACAGCGTGAGCAACGACCAACTGAGTTTTAGTTTCGGCATAACGACGGACAGATTGCCTTTCCAGTACCAAATAAGCGTATCGCCCGAGAGTGAGTCGGTGTATCTTTCCGTAGGGCAAGATCTCGTCGTGCCACACGATAAGCGTATCGCTATGGCGTATGCTTTATGCGCCGTCAACGACTATCTGGTCGATGGGTGTTTTGATTACAGCGTGTCGGAGGGTAAGATGTCTTTTCGCGTAGTCGTCGCCTACGGCGACGCAGAATTCGGCGCGACGACGGTGGAGTATATGATAAACGTGGCTTATTCGACGCTAGACAAACTCAACGACGCCATCGTCGACTACGTAGAGGACCGCATAGACCAAAGAGAGTTCTTGGGGAAAATGTTATAAGGAGGACGGGCGAAAAATGGACGCAAAGAAAATGAAAAAAGCCGCGAAAGCGTATAGCGTTATGTGCAAGTCCTTAGACGAGGACAAGTGGAAATACGTCCCTGTCAAAGAAGAATATACCGTTATGTACAGCGAATACAACGACGAGGCAGGCGACGTCACCTGTAAGTATTTTATCGATGTAGAAAGGGAACTGGTGCGTTTTGTTGCCGTGCTTCCCGTCGTCTTTACGCAGGATCAATACGTGGACGCCACCGTGGCGTGTTGCGTGCTTAACAACAGCCTCGCGTTCGGCGGATTTAGCCTGCATCTAAAGTCGGGGGAGATTTGTTTTAATATGGCAAACGCTATCCACGACGGGGTGCCAGGCAAAGACTTTTTTAAGACCTTTCGCCTGAGGACGTCCGCCGTTATCCACAAATACGCCGCCAACTTCCAAAAGTTGCAAAAAGGCGAGATAAAAATCGGCGATATGGTAGACTGATTATAAAGAATTTATAAAACCGCAGACGATAAGGGCTGCGGTTTTTGCTTGCTTATATAAAAATACCAGTAAATAAGTTAAAGAATAATAAAATGCGCTTGCGAAATCCTTGACAAAGTCAATATTTTCTTGTATAATCAATTCTAACGCAACGAGCAATCGGTTTCTTTAATCAAACGGCGCGTTGCAATCGAAAAAACCGAAAATAGAAACGTTTTACAAAAAGGAAGTGAAATATATGCTGGAAAAGAATCGTAAAAGCAACTTGTTGGAGCAATCGCAATACAAGTACGCTTTACAAGACGTGGCACAGCCCAACCTGTACAGAGAATTGTACCCTTACGACGAAGTGCCTAAGACTCCGTTCAATCATCGTCGTGTTCCTTTGAATATGCCTGAGGAAATTTGGATTACGGACACGACCTTCCGTGACGGGCAGCAATCCCGTGCGCCTTATTCCGCGCAACAGATCGTCGACATCTACAAGATGCTCGCTCGTTTAGGCGGCGAGAACGGGGTTATCCGTCAAAGTGAATTCTTCGTCTACACGAAAAAGGATAGGGAAGCGCTGGAAAAATGTATGGCGCTCGGCTATAAGTTCCCTGAGATTACGACGTGGATTCGTGCTAAGAAGGAAGATTTTGAACTCGTCCGCGATATCGGTATCAAAGAGACGGGCGTGCTGATGAGTTGCTCCGACTATCACATTTTCAAGAAATTGAATTTGACCCGTAAACAGGCTTTCGACAAGTATTTGGCAGTCGTAAAAGACGCTTTTGACGCAGGGATTAGCCCTAGATGTCATTTGGAAGATTTGACGCGTGCGGATTTCTACGGTTTCGTCGTACCTTTCGTCAACGAGTTGACGGAATTGTCCAAACAGGCTGGTATCCCCGTCAAAATCCGTATGTGCGATACGATGGGCTACGGCGTGCCTTTCACGGGTGCCGCTGTGCCTAGGAGCGTACCTGGTATCGTATACGGGTTGCATCACTATTCCGACGTTAATTCCCAGATGCTCGAGTGGCACGGTCACAACGACTTCTATATGGGCGTCGCCAACGCAGTTAGCGCTTGGTTGTACGGCGCGAGTGGTGTAAACTGCTCTTTGCTCGGCATCGGCGAGCGTACGGGCAACGTGCCTTTGGAGGCTATGGTTATGCAATACGCGTCCATTACGGGCAGTTTGAACGGCATGGATACGACGGTTATTACGGAGATTGCCAATTACTTTGAAAAGGAATTGCATTATGAGATTCCTCCTATGACTCCTTTCGTTGGTAGTGCGTTCAATCTTACTCGTGCGGGTATTCACGCGGACGGTATGATGAAAGACGCTGAGATTTACAATATCTTTGATACGGAAAAGATTTTGAACCGCGTGCCCGAAGTGTCTATTTCCAACACTTCCGGTCTTGCCGGTATTGCGTATTGGATTAATAAGCATCTTGGATTAAAGGATGACAAGGCTGTATCAAAGCAAGACTGGATTGTCACGGAGATGAAGGCTCGTATTGACGCACTCTATACGGACGGCAGAACGACCGTCATGGGCGAGGACGAGTTGGAAAAACTCTTCAAAAAACTGTCTAAAGTCGATCGCTGCTCCTTAAAAGGGCTGAAATTTAAATTTTAACCAAAGGTGAAATCATGGGATATACGATAGCACAAAAAATCATTAAAAACCATCTCGTTTGCGGCGAAATGGTCAAAGGGGAGGAGATCGGGCTTAGAATCGATCAAACCCTGACGCAGGACGCTACGGGTACGATGGCGTATTTGCAATTCGAGGCGATGGGTATCGATAGAGTTAAGACGGAACTCTCCGTGGCTTATATCGACCACAATACCTTGCAGGCAGGGTTTGAGAACGCAGACGACCACCGTTATATTCAAACGGTTGCCAAAAAACACGGTTTGCGATTCTCTCGTCCTGGCAACGGTATTTGCCACCAGGTGCATTTGGAAAGATTTGCCGTGCCTGGCAAGACTTTAATCGGCTCGGATAGCCACACGCCGACGGCGGGTGGTATCGGTATGCTTGCGATGGGTGCAGGCGGCTTGGACGTAGCGGTGGCTATGGGCGGCGGCACCTATTATATCACGATGCCCAAGATGATTAAGATCAACCTCGTAGGTAAGTTGTCTTCCTACGTCGGTGCAAAGGACGTTATCTTGGAAGTTTTGCGTATGCTTTCCGTAAAAGGCGGCGTGGGCGCAATCGTGGAATATGGTGGCGAAGGGGTAAAAACTTTGTCCGTGCCTCAACGTGCGACGATTACCAATATGGGGGCGGAACTGGGTGCTACGACCTCTATCTTCCCTGCCGACGAAGTGACGAAAGCCTTCTTAAAAGCAGAGTGCAGAGAACAAGACTTTACTCCCGTATATGCGGATGAAGACGCCGTTTACGACGAAGAATACACGGTCGATTTGAGCAAATTACAGCCTTTGGCTGCGTGTCCTCACAGCCCCGACAACGTAAAACCCGTTGCGGAACTTGTTGGCACGAAGATTAACCAAGTATGTATCGGTTCTTGTACCAACTCGTCTATGCTCGATATGTTGACGGTGGCGGCGATGCTCAAAGGCAAGACGGTACATCCCGACGTGAGCCTTTCCATCTCCCCTGGCTCTAAACAAGTGTACAATATGTTGGCGGAGTGCGGTGCGCTTGCCGATTTGATTGCGGCTGGTGCGAGAATTTTGGAGTGCGCTTGCGGCCCTTGTATCGGTATGGGCTTTTCGCCGCAATCGGCTGGGGTAAGTTTGCGTACGTTCAACCGCAACTTCCTTGCGCGCAGTGGGACGAAAGACGCACAAGTCTATTTGGTGTCGCCTGAGACGGCGGCGGCGTCTGCCGTGACCGGTGTATTTACCGATCCTACTACGCTCGGCAAGGCTCCTAAGATTAAATTGCCCAAGAAGTTTATGATTAACGACAACTTGGTGGAATTGCCCGCCAGCGTGGAAGACGCGGACAAAGTCGTCGTGGAAAGAGGTCCTAACATCAAACCTATCCCCGTTGGGCAAGCGCCTGCGGAAGATTTGATTTGCAAACTTATTTTGAAAGTGGGAGACAACATCACGACCGACCACATTATGCCTGCAGGGGCAAAGATTCTGCCATACCGCTCCAACGTGCCGAAATTGTCGGAATTCTGCTTTACCGTTTGCGACAAGGATTTCCCCGAAAGAGCAAAAGCAGAAGGTGGCGGCGTCATTTTGGGCGGCGTCAACTACGGTCAAGGTTCGTCGAGAGAACACGCCGCGCTCGTGCCCTTGTATTTGGGCGTAAAAGCGGTGGTGGCAAAGAGTTTTGCACGTATCCACGTTGCGAACCTCATCAACTTCGGTATCGTGCCGATGACCCTTGAAAATCCTGACGATTACGACAAGATTTCTCAGGACGACGAAATCGAGATTAAAGGTTTTGCCTCGGCGGTAGCAGGGGCGGACCAAGCCATACTCGTCGTAAAGAAGACGGGGGTAGAGGTGCCTTTGAAATTGTCGCTGACGGCGCGTCAACGTGAGATGCTGTTGGCTGGCGGTTGCTTGAACTATACGAAATTGCAAAAATAATATAAGGAAGTACGTTTATGGATATGCAAAATTACGAGGCGCAGTTGGACGACGCTTGCGCAAAATTTAGAAAACTTATGCAAGATCAACTCATTAGAGTTGAAGATATGAAAGCGCAAGGCGATTTCGTCGACTACGCGGCTTTGGAAACGTTGAAAATCGGCGTCTGCGGTGGCGACGGCATAGGTCCTATCATCTCTGCGCAGGCTCGCAGAGTGTTGGAGTTCATGCTCGCTGATTTGGTGGAGTCGGGCAAAGTCGTCTTCGAGGATATCGAGGGCTTGACGATTGAGAATCGTATTGAAAAGAGAAAGGCTATCCCCGACGACGTGATGGCAAAACTTAAGGCGTGCCACGTCATCTTGAAAGGGCCCACGACCACCCCTCAAAAAGGTAGCGGTATGCCCAACATTGAGTCGGCGAACGTCGCGATGAGAAAGGCGCTCGACCTCTTTGCCAATATTCGTCCCGTAAAAGTCCCTGAGGAAGGGATTAACTGGACAATCTTCCGTGAAAACACGGAAGGTGGCTATGCAATCGGCTCGTCTGGTTTTAATATCACGGAAGATTTGGCGGTGGATTTCACTGTCACGACGAAACAAGGTTCCGACCGTATTGCGCGTCTTGCGTACGATTATGCAAGAAAGAACGGCTTTACTAGGGTGTCTTTGGTCACGAAGGCAAACGTCATCAAGACGACGGACGGCAACTTCTTGGAAGATTGCCACAAAGTGGGCGATTTGTATCCCGAAATTACGACGGACGAGTGGTACGCAGACATTATGACGGCAAAACTCGTCGATACCAAGCGCCGCAGAGATTTCCAAGTCCTGTTGTTGCCCAACCTGTACGGTGATATCATC
>JAFVXN010000124.1 GCA_017501125.1 Clostridia bacterium | reverse complement strand
GGGGCTTTCCGTCGGTTGCCTGTTCGTGCCTAAGGAGGGGTTTTTTGGACACGAGGCGTACGTCGCCCTTTCCGTCAACTCGTTCGTTTGCCTGCTTATGATGCGCTGTACCTTCGGCAAAACGCCGATTTTGCACCTTGTGGGCGAATTATCGCTCGATTTTTATCTCTTGCAGGGCGGTTTCTTTTGGAAGATACACGAGAACGCACCTACGATGCCTGCACCTATTTTCTTTGTGGTGACGCTTGTCGCAACGCTGGCGTTGTCGTGGCTGTATTTCGCCCTTCGCGCCTACGCAAAGGGCACGATAGCAAGATTGTTTACAGGGCGAAAAAGAAGACTTTTAGGCGAATAAAAAAGAGTGGCGTGTTCAAGCCACTCTTTTCGCTTTTTTTAGGGGATTGACCTATGGTCAATCTTCTTTCTTTCTCGGCATCAACAGGACGAAATCCACGAGGATAATAACGACGGCACAGCCGAGCAGAATATAGGCAAATCTCCAGCCGGCGTCCTTATCTTTTATGCCGTCACCTGCGGTGGATTCGGTCGGTTGAGGGGGCGTGCTGTCGAAATCGTTGACGAAAGAGGTGGGGATATACCCTTCCTTCGTCACGCCGTTTTCTTCGTATTGTACGCGGTAATACTCGTAGTCGACGGTAATCTTGCCGAGGACTTGCACCTTTTGATTCTTGGGCAATTCCGTCACCGTGAGCAATTTGGTCAGGTAGGGGAATTTGTAGAGGTGCGCACCGCTCGACAGCCAGCCCTCGCTGATATCGGGTGCGCTCTCGCCCGTGGCGTCCGCTTCTAGCGAGGCGTTGTCTTTGGCGAGGTAGGTGTGGTATTGTTTGCGCGTGCCGTCGTAGATGGCGAGTAAGGCGTAGCCGCCCGTGCGCCCGATGACGAGTGCCGTCTGCTTTTCAGCAGGGCGGACGTAGCCCACGTAAGGGAAGAGGTCGGCGTCTACGAGTCGCTCCAACTCGAACTCGACGAGCAAGGTGCCCTTAGCCACCTTGACGACCTCAGGGGTGACCGAGGCGTCGTCGAAGATGCTGTCGTCGACGTCGTTGGTGGCGATTAGCGACATGCAAGGCAAATTCAAATCCTGCGTCGAAATCATCAAATTGCCGTCGTAAAGGACGTATACGTCCGCCGTTTCCGCACCGAAGGCGACGGCAGTGGCAGGCGTGTCCGTGGTTTGGGAATAAGCAATCGTCTTGCTTAAGTTTATGGGCAAGGTTTGTTTTTCGTAGGCGCTACCGTCTAAGAGGTACTTGATGAGGTTGTTGCCCCGTTGCACGTAGATGGATTGCGCGTAATCGACGAGCATTTTCTTTGCGTTGTCGAATTCTCCGTCACCCCCCGTATGGACGGGCGTTTTAGTGCTGAGCGATTGTGCGGAGAGGAAATCGCCGTCCGCGCCGTCGGTGAAGGAGTAGATGCTCCCCGTCGTCGTCAGGACGTAAAGGTTGCCTTGGATATCGGCGGCGATTAAGGAAGCGGAGGGGGAACCTTGCGCGGCTCGGCGCACCTCAGCCTTGACCCAAGTTCCGTTGTTTTTATAAATTCTGCCGTAAAAATTATAGTGGGTCACGTAGTAGAAACTACCGTGAGAGTGGACGATATCGACGATAAAATCGTTGCTGTCGGTGGTCAGCGTATAGGTCACGTTGCCTTCCTTGTCGTACAGATAGGCTTGGTGCGACCCGTTCTTGACCAGCAACACGCTGTCGCCGTCGGAGGCGATGCGATCGCCGTCGATGGTGCCGTCTATCGTCTTATACTCCTTCGTTTCGGTGTCGTAGACGGTGACGCGTCCCTTGTCAGCCGTATACAGTTTTCCGTCCACGAGGACGCTGTCTTTGGCGTTTTGCAGGCGGTTGGGGGAGGAGGAACTCGTCCCGATTTCGTAGCCTGTAAAAGCGCCGTTAGCAGGGTCGTATTCGCACACGCTTTGGTTCTTGACGACGTAGACCATACCGCCGTAGGTGGAGAGGGCGGAATATCCTTCCTCGGGGTCCGCGTTCTCGTACGTGTTGATAATGCTGCCGGTACCCAAGTCGTACGCGTAGAAATCCTTTCCGTCCGTCGTCGTAAAGTAAGCGGTGCTACCGAGGACGGCTACGGAAGAGACGGGGTCGTTGCGGATGAGTTCCCATGTGCGGGTCTCCGCCGTGCGCCAGTCGGACGCGATATGCATCTGGTGCAGGTGTTTGCCTCCGTCGATATAGTAGATATAGTCGCCGAACAGGGAAAGGGGCGGCGTGCCCGATATACCCGATTTCGTGTTGGCAGTCTGCGACGAAATTTCGTTGAGGTTGACCTTAGAAAGGGAGGACGAGGTCGTCGTCGTGAGGGTGTAGTAGAATTGCGAGCCGATGGCAAAGTTGCTAAACCCTCTCTCCACGTGCGTCGCCGCCACCGTTTGCTCGGTCAAAAAAGCGTTGGGGTGAAGGGTGTACAAGTCGGTGTTGCTGTCCAAGAAATACAGCGTACCGCTCGCGGAGAATTGCAACTTCTTGATGAGATATTTTGGATCGGTTGCATCGCCGTGCTCGTAGACGTAATAGTTCTCGTTGCCCTTGTCGTAGAGGTAGATTTTATTGCCGTCGGAGATGGCAACGTACGAGTCGGTAATGGCGACGTCGCTCGGCTTTTCCAGCGGCAGATATTGCTCGTAGGAATAGGGCGTGACGAATTGATCGCCGCTTGCCGTGCTGCCCGTTGCGGCGTAAGTTGCAGTAGTGGTCAGCGTAAGACCGCCTGCGATACATGCGCCCAACGCGACGCTCGCACATAAAATTGTCGTAATTTGTCGTTTCATATCCCTATTATAACACGCGCGCAAGAAAAAAGCAATAAACTAACGAGATTTTTATGCTTTTTCTTCCGCCTCGTCAACCTCCCTGCCTTTTTCTTTGCAAGGCAGGGAATTTTTTCCAGTCAATCAAAAAAAGAGGCGTGCTCTGTCAACATTAACGGTTATAATAGAGATAAAAAGCGAACAAATGTTCATATTTTTGCAAAAAAGATGGCAGTAAAGGGTTGCAAAGTGGCAAAAAGGGTGTATGATTTGGTAGCGAAAACAAGCAAGAAGCGAGGTGAGAAAAAAATGGAAATGCGCGTGATATCGGCGCTGTACGCCTATCCACAATTAGACAGGATAGGGAAAGACTTAGAGGAGCATATCAAGAACAAAGCGCTGCTTTCGTACGGGAGCAGAGTTGCGACGGAAAAACTGGCGGAGAGCCTTGCGCTCGAGATTGTCAAAAGACAGGGTGTAGGGCGGCTGAAGGCGATGATAGACAAGGCGATAGGGGTGCTTTCGGAGGAGGAAAGGACGCTACTCGATATCCGCTATTTCGGGAAGGCGGACAGGGTGCGAAGGCAGATTGCGGCGGCAAAGGCAGGGCTTTGCAAGTTGCCTTTTAAGCCGTGGAAAGAGCGCACCTACTATCGAAAACAAGCCAAACTTTTGAAGAGAATGATTGCGCTTTTAAGGGGGCAGGGCTTGGACGAAAGGTCTTTTGACGACGATTATATGGAGATTGATTACGTCGCGATGCTCTATCAGTATCTCGCCCTCGGCAAGACGGTGGCGGCGGATAAAAAAGAACGGCAACTTCTCCTGTTTATGAGTGAAACATAAAAGGGGTAAGTCACCGTTCGTCGGGATGTTCGAAGGGCTTTTTGGCGGCAAATTTTAGGATGAAAAAGGCGGCGACGGGTACGAGGAGTACGAGTAGGATATAGAGTGCGTAAGGGGGTGTATTCTCCTCCTGCGTCGGCGTGGTAATCGTAGGGTTTCGCTCGTCGAATTCCGTATTTTTCTCGTAGGAAAAATCCGCAGGTTTTTTGACGTAGCCGAATTCCTCTCCCCGCAGGACGTAGCAATAGGTCGCGTCGCCTACGGGATAATCCCCGTAGTAGGTGCAAGAGAGGGTGATTTGGGTGAGGAAACCGTCGCCGTTTTCCCCCTCCGTCTCGTAGACGAGGTTGAAAGTTTTATAAAGGTAAGGGTTAGCCGGTCGGTAGTCGACGGGGCTGACCTTTTCTTTACGGCAAAAGCCGACTAATTTCTGTGAATTTGCGCCGTCTGTGAGGTATTCGACGCGGTAGGCGTCTGCCGTCTCGTCTAAGAGAAAGACGTAGTAGGTTTTCGGCAGGATAAAGAGCCCGTTTTTCATATCCGCGGTGGGGTAGAAATAACAATCGTCCGTCGTCACGCACGCAAAATCCCCCTCGAAGGCTGCGGCTTGAGGGGTGGAAGGCGGGGATAGTGGCGAAAGTAGCGCGCACAGGATAAAAAACAGGGCAATCCATACTTTCATACCTGCCATTATAGCAAAGAGGACGCGGCCGATTTTGAAAAAGGATGAGGAGAAATGAAGGAAATCGTCGAAAAATTGTTGCGGATAGAAAGGGAGCAGGCGCGCCGCAAAAAAGAGGATAGGCTGGCGCGCTATAACGTCGGCGAAAAAATTCACGAAAAGCAACTCGCCTTTCATCGCGCACCGCAACGCAACCGCTGGGTGTTCGGTGGCAACCGCTGTGGCAAGACGGAGTGCGGCGCGGTGGAGTGTATCTATATGGCGCGCGGTATCCACCCGTACAGGGAGAATAGGCGTTCGGTGACGGGCTGGGTGGTGTCTTTGTCGACGCAGGTACAGCGAGACGTGGCGCAGCGGAAGATTTTGCAGTATCTACGCAAGGACTGGATAGAGGAAATCGTGATGCTAAGCGGGCGTAAAGACTCCCCTGATACGGGCGTAATCGATTTTATTCGGGTAAAGAACGTCTTTGGCGGCGTCTCCGTAATCGGTTTCAAAAGTTGCGATCAGGGCAGGGAAAAATTCCAAGGCGCGTCGCTGGATTTCGTGTGGTTCGACGAGGAACCGCCCTACGATATTTATCTGGAGTGTCGCATGCGCGTTATGGACAAAAGGGGGGATATCTTCGGTACGATGACGCCGCTCAAAGGGCAGACGTTCGTGTACGAGGAGATATATCTCAATCGCCGTGGCGATGGCGAGGTGTGGTACGAGTTTATGGAGTGGGCGGACAATCCGTACCTCGACGAAAGGGAGATTGCCGCGCTGGAAGGTTGTATGGACGAAGGGCAGTTGCAATCGCGCAGATACGGAAAATTCGCCTTGGCAAAGGGGCTGGTTTATCCGGAGTTTGACGAGCGGATACACGTCGTCGAGCCCTTTCCGATCCCGCCCGAGTGGCAGGACGATATCGCGATTGACCCAGGGCTCAACAACCCCCTATCGGCGCACTGGTACGCCGTCGATTATGACGACAACGTATACGTAGTATACGAGCACTTCGCGGCGGGCAAGGATATCGATTATCACGCGGACGCTATCAAGCGTATTTGCGATAGGCTCCGTTGGAAACGTGACGGGCGAGGCAGGGTGCACGCACTCATTGACAGCGCGGCAAAACAGCGCACCCTTTCGGGGGTGAAAAGCGTCTGCGAACTCTTCTACGAAAGGGACGTCTTGGTCAACCCTGACGTGGATAAGGATTTGTTCTCGGGGATAGCGCGCGTCAAGAGTTATCTCAACCAAAAAAACGGCTTGCCGAATCTTTATATATTTAGCAGTTGCGTCAATTTGATTGCGGAATTGAAAGGTTATTATTGGGGGAGTGGGGACGTGCCGAGGAAGGTGGACGACCACTGCTTGGACGAGTTGCGTTATTATTTGATGACCCGCCCGAAGAATGCGTTGCCACCCGCCCAAATTTCACCCGTTTTGAGGGAGAAGGAGAGGTTGCAGCGGTTGCGTAGACGAGGAGGCAGGATAGATTGAGGAGGTAATATGAAAGGAAAGGAGGCACAACTTAGCGAGTTGCTGTTAAAACTCGCCAAGGGTTGTCGCGTCCAAGAGGTGGTGGAGGAATACGCCGAGGTGGACGGGCAAATGCGGCTGACGAAACGCAAAGAAACGCGAAAAGATATTCCGCCCGACCTAAAAGCGGTGCAGATGTTGATGGGTAGCGGTGCGGAAGACGAAAGCGGTTGGAGCGACGAGCAACTGGAAGAAGAGAAGGCAAGATTGCTCGCCGTTTTGCAGGAAAAAACGGAGAAAAAAGGAAAAGTAAAAAAGGAGAAGAAGGATGATTGAGGCAAAGACGGAGATGGAAAAGAGGCTAGAAAAAGCCAAAGCAGACGCGCAAAAGAAGAAAGCGCAGGCTATCGAGGCGGATTATCTTGCCCGAAAAGAGGAGCGGCGAAAGAGGGAGAGCGAGTGGTTGCTCAGCGGAAAATTCGTCGCGGGCGAGCAGTATTACGACGTGATGCCCGACGGGGAAGTGGCGGAGGAGGATAAGCGATTCTTCTGGCAGTCGCGCAGGGTGTTCAACCGTATCGCGCCCACCATCGACGCGCGTATGGCAAAGTTGGTCAGGGCTATCCCGAAACTTCGCGTGCGCGCTTTTTCCGGCGACGAGGCGGAGGTGCAGGCGGCGAAACTCTCCACGGCGATTTTGCAGTCGGTCAAGGAAAAATTGTCCCTGCACGCGGAGATAGAAAAGGGCACCCGCTGGGCGGAGGTGTGCGGTAGCGTATTCTACAAGATCGTCTGGGACGCACAGGCAGGCAAACGCGTCGGCACGGACGGCGACGGCAACCCCGTCTACGAAGGGGAGATTAGCGTGTCGGTGACCCCGCCTTTCGAGATTTTTCCCTCCTCTCTTTGTGCGGAGAACATGGCGGAGACGGAGAGTCTTATCCACGCTAAAGTCGTACCTGCCGCCTACGTTTTTGAGAAATTCGGGGTGGCGGTGACGCCGAGCGAGATACCCGTGTCCACGCTTGGCGGCGATAACGGGCGTATGAAGGACGGGGTGGTTTATATCGAGCGGTATACTCTGCCCACGCAGGCGTACCCCGACGGCAGGTTGGAGATCGTGGCAGGGGGCGAACTCCTCTACGAGGGGGATTTGCCTTATTTGAACGCAGGCGACGGTGGCAGGACCTATCCTTTCGTCAAGCAGGATTGTCTGTCCTCGGCAGGCAACTTCTTCGGTGGCAGTATCGTCGCAAGGCTCATTCCGTTGCAGCGCGCCTACAACGCCGTGCGCAATAGAAAGCACGAGTTCTTGAATAGGGCGGCTTTTGGCGTCTTGACGGTAGAGGACGGTAGTTTAGACGCGGACGAGTTGGCGGACGAGGGGCTGGCGCCTGGGCGCGTGCTCGTCTACCGCCAGGGTGGCAATCCGCCTAAGTTCTTGGACGGGGGCGATTTGCCTGCGCAGTTCGAGAGGGAAGAGGAGTGGTTGGAAAAGGAGTTTGCCGTGCTTTCGGGGATTAGCGATTTTTCACAGCGCTCCTATACCGCCGCGGTGACGTCTGCGACGGGCTTGCAACTGATGCTGGCGCAAGATAACAGCAGGTTGCAAAATACGGTGGCGGCGTTGGAGAGTGCCACGCAAGAAATCGGCAGACATATTTTGCGCCTGTATAAACAATTCGCAGGGACGGCGCGCCTTGCGTCGGTGTCGGGCGAGGGGGACGCCGTGCAGTCGTACTATTTCAACGCCAGCGACCTGCACGCAGACGACGTGACGTTCGAGAGCGAGGCTATCGTGTCGGTGGAAGAGAAACGCGAGACCCTCTTGCGCCTGTACGAGGCTGGGATTTTAACGGGCGAGGACGGCAAGGTGTCGACCAAGCACAAGAACGAGATTTTGGAGGCGTTCGGGTTGGAGGCGCTGGAAGGGGAAAAGGACGTCGTCACCCTGCATATTCAAAAAGCAGCGCAGGAGAATATCGCCTTTGCGACGGGCGAGGTGGCGGTGGAAGATTTTGACGATCACGCCGTCCATATTGCGGAGCATACGAGGCATCTGTTGACGGTGTGTTTGCAAGGACGAGACGGGGCGCAGACGAAGGCGCGCGCCACGGCACACCTCAACGCACACAAACGAAAATTAAAGGACGAGGAGTAATAAAAATGGAGAATAAGGATAACGTTTACGAAGAAATTTCAACGGCGGGGCAAGTAGTAGAGGAAAAGTCGCCTTTAGGTAAATTTAAGGACGTGAACGCCCTGATGCAGGCGTACAACAGTCTGCAGGCGGAGTTTACGAGACGAAGCCAACGCTTAAAACTGTTGGAGCGCGCGGGCAAACCGACGGACGAAAAGGCAGTGCCTTGCGCCGAAGGCGGGGAGAAAATCCCTGCCGAGGTGCAAAAACAGGGGTGGCAGGGCTTAGACGAAGGGACGGAACCCGATACGCAGGGGCTAACGACTAGCCAAACAGTGGAGACGAAAGACGGTACGGATGCGGAGGGTGCGGACGTGAAAACCAGCGTGGAGGCATCGGGAAAAACGCATACGGACGGCGGCGC
>JAFVXN010000123.1 GCA_017501125.1 Clostridia bacterium | reverse complement strand
GTTGATCGTTCTTAGAGCCACCAGGTTGAATGATTGCAGTGATGCCTGCCTTGACACACTCCGCCACTACGTCGGGGAAGGGGAAGAAGGCGTCGGACGCCATCACGGAACCCTTTGCCTTATCGCCAGCGTGTTCGATTGCTTGTTGTGCCGCCCAGATACGGTTGGTTTGACCCATGCCGATACCCGTCGTCTTGTCTGCGTTGCCGATGACGATGGCGTTGGATTTGGTGTGTTTTACGACCTTCCAGTTGAAGAGCATACCCTTCATTTCTTCGTCCGTGGGCGCGCGCTTGGTGACGACTTTTACGTTCTCCTCAGCGAAGAGCGTCTCGTCGTAGTCTTGCACGAGCAAACCGCCGTAGACTTTTTTCATATCGTAGGTGGACGCGTCGCGTCTTGCCTTGATGTCGGGCAATTGAAGAAGACGGATATTCTTTTTGCCTTTGAGGATTTCGAGTGCCTCTTCCGTGTAGGAAGGTGCGATAACGATCTCGATGAAAATCTTGTTGATCTCTCTTGCGGTATCTGCGTCAACCTCGCCGTTGATCGCCAAAATGCCACCGAACACGGACACGGGGTCGCTCTCGTACGCTTTTACGTATGCCTCGTAGATGGTTTTGCCCGTGCCTACGCCACAAGGGTTAGCGTGTTTGCAAGCGACTACGCAGGGCTCGTCGAATTCCTTGACGAGTTCCAACGCGCCGTTGGCGTCGTTGATGTTGTTGTAGGAAAGTTCCTTACCCCAAAGTTGCACTGCCTTGGAAAGGGAGCCTGCGCGGGGGAAGACTTCGCTATAATAGGACGCGCCTTGATGAGGGTTCTCGCCGTAGCGCATATCTTGCGTTTTTTCGTAGGCGAAGGTGACCGTCTCGGGATAGCGGATGCCGAGTTGCTGTGCCAAATAGTTGGAGATCATGCTATCGTACACCGCCGTGTGCGCGTACACCTTGTACTGGAGATATTTTTTCGTCTCAAGGGTGATTTCGCCCGCCTCGATCTCTGCGAGGACTTTTTCGTAGTCGGCAGGGTCGACGAGGACGGCTACGTCTTGATAGTTCTTCGCCGCCGCACGAATCATGGTAGGACCGCCGATATCGATGTTCTCCACCGCGTCTGCAAAGGTCACCCCTTCCTTCATAATCGTCGCTTTGAAGGGATAGAGGTTAACCGCTACGATATCAATCGTGTTGATGCCGAGTTTTTCAAGTTGAGCCATATGTTCTTCGTTGGAACGCATCGCCAAAAGCCCTGCGTGAACGGCGGGGTGCAACGTCTTAACGCGCCCGTCTAAACACTCGGGAAAGCCCGTGATATCGCTGATGCCGATAACGGGAAGGCCTGCGTCTTTGAGTGCCTTTGCGGTACCGCCCGTAGAGATAATTTCGTACCCGCTAGCAATCAAGCGGCTGCAAAAATCTACGATGCCCGTTTTGTCCGAAACGCTAACTAATGCTCTTTTTTTCATCTGTATATCTCCTGATTGATTAATTTTTTCGTGATTAGACCATACTTGTCATATGTTTATCTTGACTGTTTTGCTTATCGTATACGTCCTCGCCGTCAACTTTTACGCCTTCCTTATGATGAAAGGCCTAAAGGAGCAAAAAGCGGAGGAACAAAAACTCAGCGACGGAAAACTCGCCTTAACGGCTGCCCTCGGCGGTGCCATCACCATCTACGTATGTATGTTCGTCTTTAAGTACCGCCTCAACAATCTGTTCTTGATGATCGTCGTACCCGTTCTCGGTGCCCTCAACCTTTGGTTGTGGTTCGTCGCCATCCGTAGCGGATTCGGTTTTTTAAGGCTGTAATAGGTCGCGCGCTTTTTACCTAATTATTATATCATATTAAAAATAAATATGTAAATAAAATGTGAAAATTGCCCTTCGCTTTTTGTAAAAGTGATTTTTTAACATTTTTTCACATTTTTTAACACGCAAGTGCGAGAATAAAAATTTGTTTATTTTTTTGCAAAAACCGCCGAAAAGTGTTTGACAATTCTTTTTATTAGTGTTATTATATACAGGCGCTGTTGGTGAGCACCGAAGCCGATATATGCGGGTGTAGTTCAATGGTAGAATTCCAGCCTTCCAAGCTGGCCGCGTGGGTTCGATTCCCATCACCCGCTCCATTTTAAGCGGGAGACAGCCTTCGATACGCGCCTGTAGCTCAGTTGGATAGAGCAACG
>JAFVXN010000122.1 GCA_017501125.1 Clostridia bacterium | reverse complement strand
TGACTTGGCTTAGAGAAGTAATGGAATGGGAAGGGGATTTGAAGGACTCTAAGGAGTTCGTCAACGCCTTGAAGACGGAACTTTACAGCCACGAGTTGTTGGTGTTTACGCCGCGCGGAAAGGTCGTTTCCTTGCCGCCTGAGGCTACCCCCGTCGACTTCGCCTATGCTATTCACACGGAGGTCGGCAACCGCTGTACGGGTGCGAGGGTCAACGCTAAAATCGTGCCTTTGCATACGACCTTGGAGGTGGGCGACGTCGTAGAGATTATCACCTCTGCCAACTCAAAAGGCCCTAGCAGGGATTGGTTGAAATTCGTTAAGTCCTCCTCTGCCCGTGCAAAAATAAAGCAATTCTACAAGAACTTGCTCCGCGAAGACTACATCAACAAGGGCAAGGAAGAACTCGCCGCTGAGGCGAAAAAGAAGGGGTATGAGATTGCGTACCTTTTGGACGAAGACGCCTTCAAGCGGATTGCGGACAGATTCGCCTTTTCGACGATGGACGAGATGTACGCGGCGGTGGGGTACGGTTCCATCTCCGTTTATCAGATTCTCGTCAAACTCGTCGATTATTACAAGCGCAAGGCACCTCCTACCGTGCAGGTCACGGAAGAAAAATCCCGTGGTGCGCGCGGGGGCGTGCTCATCAACGGCGAGGACGGTCTGCTCGTCTCTTTTGCAGGGTGCTGTTCGCCCGTGCGAGGCGACGAAATCGTGGGCTACACCTCTCGTGGTAGGGGGGTGGTGGTGCACCGTGCCGATTGCCCGAATTTGAAACATATCCACAAGGAAAGAATCCTGCCTGCGGCGTGGGACGTCTCCGTGTCGCAGACGCAAAGATATAACGCGCACATCGTCATTCGCGCGCTGGACCAAGGCGCGGCTATCTCCGTATTGTCGGCGGTGACGTCGGAAATGAAGTTGTCGATTACGTCCATCAACGGGCGCAACGATAAGAGCGGTGACGCAATCGTAGAGACGACGGTATCGCTCGCTGACGTGACGTCGCTCGACATACTCTTTAAGAAGTTGCTCTCGGACAAGCGTGTCTACGACGTGCACCGCGTCACTTCCTTGTCGTAAGGGGTTGGGATTATGATTATTAAAAAAATTACGCCGCTCGGCTTTGCGTCCAACGCCTACGCCGTCTCAAGAGACGGTAAGGAGGCAATCGTCATCGACCCGTCGCAAGAGAGAGTGGCGGCAAAGTTGAAGGAATTAGGGTTGAAGGCGGCGCACGTTCTGTTGACCCATTGCCACTTTGACCATACGATGGGCGTACCTGCGTTGCAGTCGCAGGGCGCGAAAGTGTGGTGTGGCGAAAAGGAAAAGGCGCTGTTTGGTAGCGGGGCGGATTTGTACGATTATTTTGGTGCGCCCTACGTGCCTTTTGAGATAGAGGGCACCTTTGCAGACAATCAGCAAATCACCCTTTGCGGCTTAAAAGTCACCGCCTTGCACACGCCAGGGCATACGGCGGGCGGCGTGTCTTATCTTATCGAAGCGGACGGACAAAAGGCGCTGTTTACGGGCGACACCCTCTTTTGCGGCTCTATCGGGCGCACGGATTTCCCTACGGGGAACGTCGGTGAATTGCGTAGTAGTCTTAGACGATTGAAAGCGTTGGAGGGGGATATGCCCGTTCACGCAGGTCACGAGGAGTGTACGACCCTCGGCGAAGAAAGGGAAAAGAATATCTTTTTAAGGGAAGCGTAAAATGCTGATTAGCGATTGTGCTTTTGTAGACAACGAATTGTTAGACGTGGTGCGGCTGTTTGAAAATCAGCCGCGCTCTATTTCGCACTCTTTTTCGTATACCGAGGGCGTCTTTATCAACCGTTTCGTGGTGGACGACGAGGAGTTTATATACGAAGAAAGGGGGCAGGTATGCGACGAAATCCTCTTTAAGCGACTGGAAAGGCGGTATGCAAAACTCGCCCTGTACGAGATTTTGGCGCAAAAAACGGGCGAGAAGATGCCTTGGGGCGCGCTGACGGGGATAAGACCCACCAAACTTGCCTATCGCGAGAAGGAGGAGGGTAAACCCTTCGAGCCCCTCTTTGAAAAGATGCACGTCTCCCCTGAAAACACCGCCCTCATCCGTCGCGTGCTGACGGCGCAAGAGGGTATTTACGAAAAGGGGAAAGGGGGCGTGGACCTGTTCGTGTCGCTGCCTTTTTGCCCTAGCAAGTGCGCCTATTGCTCCTTTATCACGGCGCCGATTGACAAGACGAGAGGCTTTTTGCCCGCTTACCTCGAGGGCTTAAAAAAGGAACTGGATTCCCTTCAAGGAGCGATAAAGAATCTGCGCAGTATCTATATCGGCGGAGGGACGCCGTTCGCCCTTTCCACGGAGGAACTTCGCACCGTTTTGGAGGCGGTTGCGCCCCTGTACGACGGGGTGGCGGAGTACACGGTGGAGGCGGGTCGCCCCGACGTGTTCACGAAGGAAAAACTCGATCTTTTGAAAGCGTTCGGCGTCACGCGTATTTGCATCAATCCGCAGACCTTCGACGACGCTACGCTGGTGAGGATAGGCAGAAAACATACGACGGAGCAAACGCTAAAAGCGTTTGAAATGGTACAAGATTACGATTTTTCCGTCAATCTCGACCTGATTGCTGGGCTACAAGGGGAGGATAAAGAGACCTTTAGAAAAGGGGTGGAATTTGCCGCGAAAACCCTCTCGCCCGATAATATTACGGTGCATTGTTTGTCTCTAAAAGCAGGGGCGAAATACAAGGAAGAAGGTGGATTTGACGGCTACGGTAAGGACGTGGAGGAGATGGTACTCGCCTCGAGAGAAATCCTCGGCGCTGCGGGATACGAGCCGTATTATTGTTATCGTCAAAAGTACCAGTCGGGCAACTGCGAAAACGTCGGCTGGACGAAGGCGGGTAAGGCGTGCGTCTACAACGTGGACGTAATGGAAGAGACGGCGGACAATATCGCCGTGGGAGCCAACGCCGTTAGCAAAAAAGTGCGAGGGGATAGGATAGAAAGGTACGCCACGCCCAAGGATATCAAAACGTACCTAGAAAAAGTGGACGAAATCGTCAAAAAAAGGGCAGAATTTTTCAAATTATAGCAAAAAAGTGTTTACATTCTTAGAAGAATGTGGTAAAATACATACAACGGCTACAAGGCGACGCGATTCTCCACGGTCGACTTTGTGGTACGAGATACCATTCCATAGGAGGATAAAAAGAAATGGAAAAGAAAGAATTTATTGCACAGTACGCTACGCACGAAGGCGACACCGGTTCGCCCGAAGTTCAAATCGCATTGCTCACGCAACGCATCAACCATTTGAACGAACACTTGAAGACGCACAAGCAAGACAACCACAGCCGTAGAGGCCTTTTGAAGATGGTTGGTAAGCGCCGTGGTCTTTTGGACTATCTCAAGGCGAAGGATATCGCAAGATACAGAGCCATCATCGAGACGTTGGGGTTGAGAAAGTAAACAAGCACGAAGGGGCGGGTTATTTTACACCGCCCTTTTTTGTGTATTTAAGGGAGAAAATGATTCTTTCGCGGCTGGTACGGGCAAGGCAGACCCGTGCACGCGGCGTAAGATGATATAATCTGCGTTGCCTTGCGGCAACGTGGACAAGAACAAAAAAGAACGATAGAAAAGGAGAATGAATTATGCCAGATTTAGCAAAAGCAAAAGTTTTTAAGACCACCTACGCAGGTAGAGAACTCGTCGTTGAGGTCGGCAAGTATGCAGAACAAGCCAACGGCGCGTGCTTGGTTCGTTGCGGCGACACGGTGGTACACGTATCCGTTTGTATGGCGGAGAAGGCGCGTGAAGGGATGGATTTCTTCCCCCTGTCCGTGGACTATGAAGAAAAGATGTTCGCCGTAGGTAAGATTCCTGGCGGCTTCAAAAAGAGAGAGAGGGGCGCGCGTCCGATAAGGCGATTTTGACCAGCCGTTTGATCGACCGTCCCATCCGTCCTTTGTTCCCGAAAGGGATCTTTAACGACGTCGTCGTTATCGCAACGGCGTTGTCCGTTGACCCCGACGTGTCCCCCGAGCCTTTGGCGATGGTTGGCTCGTCCATCGCATTGTCCATCTCGGATATCCCTTGGGCAGGACCTACGGGTTCCGTCGTCGTTGGTATGGTGGACGGCGAATACGTCATCAACCCCGACGTTGAACAACGTGAAAAGAGCAGAATTCACCTCAACCTTGCAGGTACGTCCGACGCAATCCTTATGATCGAGGCTGGCGCACACGAAGTCACCGACGAAGAAATGGTCGGCGCGATTATGTTCGGCCACGAAGAAATCAAGAAGGTATGCGCTTGGATCGCGGACGAAATCGTCCCTGCGGTTGGCAAACCTAAGAAGGAAATGGAACTTTACCATATCCCCGAAGATATCGACGCAGAGGTTAAGGCTTACGGCTACGATAAGTTGTACGCGGCGCTCGACACCTTCGACAGACAGGAAAGACAAGCCCGTCAAGACGAGGCTGAAAAGGAAATCGTTGACCACTTCAGCGAAATCTATCCTGACAAAATCCGCGAAGTTAAGGATTCCATCTACTATATCGTAAAGGGTATCGTCCGTGCGAAGATTTTCGACGGCGTTCGTCCCGACGGCAGAAAGTTGACGGAAGTTCGTCCTATCTGGTGCGAACACGGCGTCCTTCCCAGAGTCCACGGCTCGGCGGTATTCACCCGTGGCCAAACGCAAGCCATCACCACCTGTACCCTCGGTATGCTCGGTGAAGCGCAACGTATGGAAGGGCTCGACGAAGAGACGGAAAAGAGATATATGCATCAATACAACTTCCCCGGCTATTGCACGGGCGAAGCAAAGGCATTGAGAAGCCCTGGTCGTCGTGAAATCGGTCACGGCGCTTTGGCGGAAAGAGCACTCGAACCCGTTATTCCTTCCCCTGAGGCGTTCCCTTACGCAATCCGTGTCGTATCCGACATTTACTCGTCCAACGGCTCCTCTTCGATGGCGTCCGTATGTGGCTCCACGATGGCGCTCATGGACGCAGGCGTGCCCATTACCGCACCCGTCGCAGGTTGCGCTATGGGTCTTGTCAAGGACCAAGAGACGGGCAAGTACGTCATCATGACGGATATCCAAGGTCTTGAGGACTTCCTCGGCGATATGGACTTCAAGGTAGCAGGTACGGAAAAGGGTATCACGGCTATCCAAATGGATATCAAGATCAAGGGTATCTCCAAGGAAATTATGCTCGACGCTATCGCACAGGCGCAAGACGCAAGAAAGCACATTCTTGGCAAGATGCTTGATTGTATCCCTGCAACGAGCGAAGAACTTTCTCCTTACGCGCCCAAGATTATTTCCTTTGCTATCAACCCTGAAAAGATCGGTGACGTCGTTGGTAAACAAGGTAAAGTTATCAACAAGATTATCGAACAAACGGGTACGAAGATTGACATCGAAGAAGATGGTACCGTATGCGTCGCTTGCTTTGGCGATATTGCCAACGCACAACGCGCGAAGGC
>JAFVXN010000121.1 GCA_017501125.1 Clostridia bacterium | reverse complement strand
TAAAGGTGGAATATAAGGATGGTGTTCAGCATACCATTTTAGACGGAGCAGACGTCTCATCAGCGATTAGAGAAAACGCGGTATCGATGGCAGCGTCACATATCTCTGCGCATCCAGCCGTTCGTGAGAAATTGGTGGAGATGCAAAGAGAGATCGCAAAGCAAATGTCGTGCGTTTTGGATGGTAGAGATATCGGATCGGTAGTGCTGCCGTTTGCAAAATTTAAGTTTTTTATCACGGCGAAGAGCGAGGTGCGCGCAAAACGCAGATACGATGAGTTGCTTGCGCGCGGTCAACAAGTCGACTTCGACGCTTTGCATGCGGAAATCGTGCAACGCGATAAGCAAGATAGCGAGAGGAAAACTTCGCCTTTAAAAAAGGCGGACGATGCAATCGAAGTAGATACTTCGGATAAGTCGATCGCCGAGGTTTTGGCGTTTATTAAAGGCAAGATCCAAGAAAAAATTTGACACACAACGAAAACGAATACGAAGGAAACAAAGATGGAAATAATCGTTGCAAAAAACGGTGGCTTTTGTCGTGGCGTTAGAAATGCCGTCGACACCGCGATGAGTATTTCGCCGAAAAATACCTATATTTATGGGGAAATCATCCATAATCCCGACGTGGTGAGGGAGATTTGCAATCGTGGGATCAAGACGGTGGAAAATCTTGATGAAGTTCCTAATGGCGCAACGTTGATTATCCGTTCTCACGGGGTAGGGAAAGCGGTATACGAGGAGTGCGAAAGGCGCGACATAAAAGTGGTAGACTGCACCTGCGTTTTCGTTAAGCGCACGCAAAATATCGTCAAAGAGCGTTATGAAGCAGGGGATTGTATCGTCGTAATCGGCGAGAAGAAACACCCTGAGGTGGTCGGGATAAACGGCTGGTGTGAGAATACGGCTTATATTTTTTCTTCTCCCGACGAAGATTTTTCCGTTTTGCCCGATAAAAGGCTCTGTGTAGTGGCGCAAACGACCTATTCTAACGAAAAATTTGAAAAAATTGTAAAAAATCTTAATCATAACGGCGAAAAAACAGTTGAAGTTTTCAAAACAATTTGCTATACTACTATAGGACGGCAAAACGAGGCGGACGAACTTTCAAGGTCTTGTGATGCGGTGCTAGTTATCGGCGGCTTAAATAGCAGCAACACCAATAAGTTGTACGTTATCTGCGCCAAACATTGCGATTTTGTTTTTCGGCTGGAAAACGCTGCTGATTTCGATTATAAAAACATCAAAAGATTTAAAAAGGTTGGCGTAGTGACGGGTGCCAGTACCCCAGATATGCAAACCCAGGAGGTTCTAAACAAAATGGCAGAATTGGCAAAAGAAGCAGAAGCAACGATGGACGAAGTCGTCGCTCAAATGGACAATCAACAAAAGTTCAGCAAAGGTATGATGCTGAAAGCAACGATTTCTTCGGCAAACGCTGAAGGCGTTGACGTTTTACTTCCCAACACGAAGAAAGAAGTAAAACTTGACAAAAATGAAGTAGACTGCGAAGTTTACAACGCTGACGAATTTGCTGCAAAAGTCGGTGAAGAAATCGAATTGATGGTGGTGTCCGTTAATCCTGTGAAACTTTCGCAAAAAGCAATCGCGAAAGCGAAAGAAGAAGAGGCTCTTGTTGCCGATATCAAAGACGGTAAAGAATTCAGCGTTGTATGTACCGGTTGCAACAAAGGTGGTTTGACGGCTGAAATCGGTTCTTACGCAGTATTCGTGCCTGCTCGCGAAATCCGCTCTGGTTTCGTAAAGGAACTTGATAAATATGTAGGCAAAAAACTCCGTTTGAAGGTTTTGGAAATCAAGACGGAAAGAAGAAAAGAAATTATCGCTTCTCAAAAGGC
>JAFVXN010000120.1 GCA_017501125.1 Clostridia bacterium | reverse complement strand
CTTCGTCATCTTGTCCGTTATGCCCAAACTCAAACAAATGGACAATAACCTGTACGAGGCGGCACTCGATCTCGGTGCGAGCCCCACTAGGGCTTTGTTCTCCGTCGTTATCCCTCAAATCGAAGGCGGCATCATCTCGGGATTCCTTTTGTCTATCACCCTTTCGCTGGACGATTACGTCATAGCGGCGTACACCAAGCCCAGCACCTTCCAGACGATTAGCACCCACCTTTACAGCCTTGCTAAAGGTAGCCAAGTGGATACGATTAAATCCTCTTATTGGGCGTTTACCGCCGTCATCTTCCTTGCGATCGTGATTGCCGTCGTGGTCATGAACGTTATCTCCTACAAAAAGGCAGGGAACAAGCAATGAAGAGAACGACTATTACCTTACTTTCCATCACTCTTGCAGGCGTAGTTGGGCTCAGCGCGCTTATTCTCCCTAACCTTTTCCAAGAAGATTGTGACGTCTTGAAAGTAGCAAACTGGGCGGAATACATCGACGAAGGCGACGCTGAAGAAGGCACCAACTCTATGGTGGAAGATTTTGAAATCTGGTACGAAGAACAAACGGGCAGAAAAATACGCGTGGAATATTGCGTCGCCGACGACAACGAAACGCTGTATAATATGCTGAAAATGGGCGACCAATTCGACCTCGTATGCCCCTCGGAATATATGATTATGAAATTAGTCGCCGAAAAAGAAAGTTATCTGCAACCCTTGCCCGATTCCTTTTTCGACAAATCTATCGCAACCAACTACTACGTCAACAACCTCTCCCCCTTCATCGCACAAACCTTCAAAGACAATACGATGAAAACGCACGACGGTACCGCCAGATGGGAAGAGTACGCCGCTGGCTATATGTGGGGAACGACTGGTTTCGTCTATACTCCCAACGACCTTGTCGACGAAGGGGACGTGAAGGACTGGAACGTCTTCCTCAACAAGGATTACGCCCAGCAAATTACGGCAAAGAATAACGTGCGCGATACCTATTTTACAGGGCTCGCCATCCACTACGACGATTTGCTGACACAATTAAAGCAAGACTATACAAACGGCGTACTCGCAAAAGAGGAGTATCAAGCGACCCTGCGAGAAAAGATGAACGACGCCACGCCAGAAACGATGGATCAGGTGCACGGCATCTTAAAAAACCTTGCCGACAATCTGTACGGCTTTGAGACGGACGAAGGCAAGGCGAAGATGCTCGCAGGAGATCTTGCCGTCAACTATCAATGGAGTGGCGACGCCGCCAACATCATCTACGAGGCAGAATTTGACGACGAGGGAAACCGCCGCGAAAACGCCGTTGACCTTTACTATTCTATCCCCGACACGGTATCCAACCTTTGGTTCGACGCGTGGGTTTTGACCAAGGATTGTAGAAACGTCGACGCCGCGACCATGTTCATCAATTTCCTCGCGCGCCCCGACAATGCCATTAGGAACATGAACTATATCGGCTACACGAGTTGTAGCGTAGGCTCGTACGACTTTGAAGACGAAGACCCCACCAACGACGTCGACGTCTTTAGCGACTACGTCCTCGGCGAATACGAAGATGAAGACGGCAGCGTCGAATACGACCTCAACTACTACTTCAACCCCGAATACGACGGCACGGACGCCAAGCGGAACGACACATACGTATTCACCACCACGGAAAAGGAGTCGAAAAGAAGACTGCTCGCACAATATCCTCTCGAAGACGACCTCGTGCGTTGCGTCGCTATGCAATTCTTTGAAGGAGACGCCAACGAACGCGCCAACCTTATGTGGAGCGACGTCACCTTCTTCTGGCCTTTCTAACATCAAAAAAACCACCCTTAATGGGTGGTTTTATTTGTTTATGAAAGAATATATTCCATCACTGTTTTTTGGGGTTTTAAGCCGACTTTATCGTAGAATTTTTTCGCTCCCTCGTTGAAAGCCCATACGTTAAGCGACATATTATAGCAGCCTATCCCTTTGGCGTATTGCTTGACGAAATCAAACAGCGCCGTGCCAACCTTCTTGCCTCGTGCGCTGGCATCTACGCATACGTCTTCGATAAACAACGTCTTACAATCCTTCAAGACGTTATCATCTGCGACGCACTTAATCTCACAAAAAACCTCGCCACACACGACGCCTTCATCCTCCGCGACGAAGATAGGAGAATCGTCGTCTTGCAAAATGGATACTAATTGATCGTCAGTGTACTTTTTAACGCCGCTTCTAAAGAGATCCGGACGCCCGTTATGATGCACGTCTAGCACCTGCCTAAGCAGACTGTTAAGCGCAGGAATATCCTCTTTTTTTGCCCTACGAACAAGCATGCTTTTCTCCTTATTTGAGTTTACGGTTATCGATAACGCGCTTTGCCTTGCCCTCGCTTCTGGCGATGGATTTTGGATTCATCAAGCACACGTTGGCACCGATACCGAGCGTACTTCTCAACTTGCCCGTAATCATGCGTTCCACTTTTTCAATGGCGGGCTTGCCTTCCGCATACAACGCTTCGCTCATCTCAACGTTGACTTGGAAGGTATCAGTATTGTTGACCCTATCGACGATAATTTGATAGTTAGCCGTCACGCTATCGCCCGATTTGAGCAATACTTCCTCAATCTGCGAAGGGAAGACGTTGACGCCACGGATAATCAGCATATCGTCCGTACGACCTTGAGGCTTGTTCATGCGCACGTGCGTTCTACCGCACTTACATTGTTCGTAATTAAGCGAGCAAATATCGCGGGTACGATAACGGATAAGAGGGAAGCCTTCTTTGGTAATCGTCGTAAAGACGAGTTCTCCTTCTTGCCCTTCGGGCAATACCTCGCCCGTCTCAGGATCGATAATCTCGGGGATAAAATGGTCCTCGCAGACGTGCATACCGCATTGATACTCGCACTCGTAGGAGACGCCAGGTCCCATAATCTCGGACAAACCGTAGATGTCGTACGCTTTAAGCCCCAGTTTGTCTTCAATCTGCGCACGCATTTCTTCCGTCCAAGGCTCTGCGCCGAAGATACCTGCCTTTAATTGCAGTTTATCCTTCAACCCCATCTCTTCAATCGTTTCGCCAAGATACATAGCGTATGAGGGGGTACAGCAAAGGACCGTCGCACCAAAATCAATCATGGTTTGAATCTGTCTTTGCGTATTACCAGCCGAAATAGGAATAGCCGTCGCACCGATGCGCACTGCGCCGTCGTGCGCGCCAAAGCCGCCCGTGAAAAGCCCCAGTCCGTAGGATACTTGCACGAAAGAATTTTCGTCGTTGCCCGTCGCAATCAGCATACGAGCAAAGCAATCCGCCCACATCTCTAAGTCTTTGTCCGTATAGCCCACGACGATTTGTTTACCCGTCGTACCAGAGGAGGCGTGGACGCGGCGAATATCCTTCATAGGTACGGCAAACAAACCGTACGGATAATAATCCCTTAAATCCTTCTTATAAGAGAACGGCAGTTTCTTTAAGTCTTCCACGCCGTTGATATCTGCGGGCGTTAAGCCCTTTTCGTCCATACGCTTGCGGAAGAGAGCGACGTTCTCGTACATACGCTCCACCTGCCACTTAAGCATTTTGCCTTGATGTTCCCTCAATTGTTCCCTGGGCATCGTTTCCCATTGTTCTTGCCAGTATTTCATCTCTTACTCCTTATACTGATATCCGTAATTAAACGCCGCAACGTTTAAATCCAAAAATTTTGCAGGAACGGTATTTTTAAGCACGTCCATCCACACTTCGTAAGGCACGTCCGTACTTTGCGCCATCACGCCGATAAGCGCGACGTTGACCGCTTTTACGTTGCCCGCCTTTTGCGCCAAGGCAAGGGCGTCTACCTTCGTCAAATCTGCCTTGTCTGCCAGTTCCTCCAACACGTCGTCGGGATATTTAGCCGCGCCGATTACTACGGGCATGGGATTGATACGCTGCGTATTGACTATCATTCTACCGCCTTTTTTCAAGTTGGGCAACGCACGCGCCGCCTCCAAAGGCTCGAAAGCAAGGACGATATCAGCCTCGCCCTTATCAATGATGGGAGAAGCGACTTTATCACCGTATTTTACGTACGTGACGACACTACCGCCGCGCTGGCTCATACCGTGCACCTCTGACACCTTGACGTCATAGCCTTGCGCGATAGCCACGCCACCCAAAATCCTACTGGCGAGCAACGTACCCTGACCGCCGACACCGATAATTAAAATATTCTTCGTCATATCAGTCGCCCTCCTTTTCGATCGCGCCAAACGGGCAAACGTTGGCGCATAAGCCACAGCCGTTGCATTGCGTCGGGTCAATCACCGTCTTCCCGTCCACCAAACTAATGGCAGGACAGCCGAGTTTCATACACAAATTACACTTCTTGCAAGCGTCCGTAATCTTGCACTTCCCTTTATAGGATACCGTCTTTAACAGCGCGCAAGGACGCTGTGCAATCACGACGGAAGACTCGGGACGGGCAAGTTCTTCACGCATAACCTTTTCGAAGTTTTTAACGTCGAAGGGATCGGCAATCCTAACGCTCTCTACGCCGATTGCCTTACAAAGCAATTCCAAATCAACCTGCTTGGTCGGCTCGCCCCTCAAAGTTTTTCCCGTCGTCGGGTTTTCTTGGTGACCCGTCATACCCGTAATGGAGTTATCCAAAATGACGACGGTGTTATTCCCTTTGTTGTATACGATATCGATAAGCCCCGTAATCCCAGAGTGGATAAAGGTAGAATCGCCGATGACGGAAACTAATTTTTTGTTGAATTCCTCACCACGCGCTTTTGCCATGCCCAACGCCGCACCGACGGAGGCGCCCATACAAATACAGGTATCGACCGACTGCAAGGGTGCCACTGCACCAAGCGTATAACAGCCGATATCTCCCGATACGGTCACGCCTAATTTTTTCAAGACGTAGAAGG
>JAFVXN010000119.1 GCA_017501125.1 Clostridia bacterium | reverse complement strand
GTAAAAATTCCCTAAACATGCCGATACCGTCGATTTTTGCCGCCTCGAAGATTTCCGTAGGGATACGAGCAATCGAGCCCGAAAGGAGCAAGACGTTGTAGCCGACACCTGCCCACAAACAGTACACGAATATCATGATCTGCGAGGTGGAAATCAAGCCGCCGTCCGTAAGGAAACCGCCCGTGCCGTCTTGGAATAAGCCGTTGGCGGGCAACGTGAAGCCCAAGTTAGACAGCATACTATCAATAGGCCCTATCTTCGAGTCGAACATGAACTTAAAGCACATGGACAATACGACAATGGAGATAATGTTGGGCAGGAAGAAGATAATACGGAAAACCTTCTCACCGAATACCTTCTTGAACAATAAGTATGCAAAGAAGATAGATACGGGCAACAAGATAAAGTTGTTGAAGATGAAATACGAGAGCGAGTTAAGCAATGCAGATACGACTTGCTTTGCAGAGTCGTCCGTCGTCACCTTCGTAAAGAGCATAAAGAACTTCTCATAGTTCTTAAAGCCGTAGAATACCTCTTTCCCTTGCATATACGAGAATTTTTGGAAAGAAAGCAATATCGTATTGAAGTTGATGTACACCCAGAATATCAAGAAGTGAATAATGGGATACGCAAGCATCAAAATGATGAACATCTTCCTCGAAAAAGCCATCTTAGGTTTTTTCGGGACGATGCGCTCGTATTGCGTTGCAGGTTGTTGTGTCGTCATGTTTTCCATAAAACATTCCCCCTTTAATCTTCCGTCAGCATAGCGAAAATTCCGTCGCCTGCCTCAATCTTAAATCTGTACGTGCCGTCTTGGCTAGTCAAACGTTGTTTTACGCCGCCTACGTATACGTCCAGTTGTTTTACGCCGTTCAGTCGAAGCACCACTTCGTCCGTTTCGTGATAGTAAGGATCGCAGTAGTTGACGAGGAAAAAGGCCTCCCCTCCGTCTTCTTTCTTCAGCGCCCCTATCAAAGTATCTTGCGTCGCCTCTACGCCGAGTATCTTTTCGTGAGAGGTCATAGGACAGGTCAGCAAATCGTAAGTAAAATTCTTCCCCGTCGCCGCACTCCCTCGAATCGGCATCACGCCCGCGTAGTCGTATTGCGTATATTCCTTTTCAAACGCAAGGATTTCGCGATGAATTTTTTGCGCCGCGGCGTATACCGTCGTGGGTTCCCCCTCTTTGGTGACGAATCCTTCCGTCACCGTCAGAACTGAATCTTCCGTAGGTGGATAGTAGCAAAAATACTGGATACCCTTAGCGCCGTACGCAAAAGACGTCATTATCTGCCATCTCAGCGCCGCCTCGTCGGGGTGGCGATGCCACCTTGAATAACTAAGCGCCTGTATGAACACCCACATGGGCACGCCCGCCTCTTTCGCAGCCTCCGCACAAAACTCTAAATCGTGCAAAAATTCTTTTTGTTGCGAGATGCTACCGTCGTCTTCGATAAGCAAGGGATACAAATCGTAGGAAAGGCGTTGCGCCCCGTCCTTTAAGTACGCTTTCACATACTCGTCTTCCCAAGTATCTCCCTCTTTCAGTTTCGCCAAGTCTCTATCTACGTGCGAAGGAAAAAGATTCGTATAACAATCTTTATCGGGGAAATATTCGTCCCACTTTTCTCTCGCTTGCTTAACCCACGGCAATTGTTCTACGTTGGGTTCGTCTTTGAGGAGCACGCCTCTGTACGCCGAATACTTTTCGTATTTTTTGACGTATTCCTTCACCGCCGTCCCGTCGCCCTCTAAGAGCAACTCCGCTATTTTGTCGTCCCACACGTAGTAGCCGACGCCTGCCTTGGAGGCATATTCGAGCGCCCTTTCACAGGCGTTCTTGCCGTCGATCTCTATCGCGCTACGCTCGAAAATCGCATACATATCGCGGATACCGCACTCCGCAATCAAATCGTATTGACGCTGATTGCAAAGATCCAACCCGCCTTCCTTTTGTGCAGGCAGGGGGGTCACCCACCCTGCGATATGCACTTTGTCGGATCTTACCGTCTTTTTCATCATCTAACCCTCGACTACCAACTCTCGATGATTACGAAATTTCGTCGTAAATTGCATCCCACTCTCTAAGTGCGTAATCGTAGCATTTTTGGCAAATGTTCACAGCCTGGGAACTAGTCTTATCAATAGACCCGTCGCCCAAAAGCGTACATTCCTTTCCGATAACGATAGCGTCGTAGACGCCCGTAGCGCCAGCCCACTTACCAAGTTTATTACTCCATTGCATCGGGCTAGTGGAATAGTGATAAGAAACCTGACTGTTCTCGTAAACCCTCCAGCAGGATTCCATGAAACCGCTCGCTCTAACGCCGCTTACCTCACTCGCCTTATATTCGTAAGGTCTCATCGCGCCGCCCGTCGCCCTCGTGTACGATTCACAACCCTGTCTAGAGTTGACGTATTTCAAGAACTCGATAGCACCTTTAACGTTGTTCGCCGCATTAGGAACGCACATGAAGTCACCTGCTTGCGAAGCAAGAACTTGCTTGTATTCGCCCGTCGTTTCGTCTTTAATCGCGCCGTCTACGTAAGGAGTAGGCATCATCTCGTACTCGAAAGAGCCGTCGAGATAGGTCGCGCCTTCACTCTCCATCCATGCGCCTTCGACGATCATCGCCGCGTATTTATTACCGAAGTCTTGTTGCGCGCCCGTGTGGGTGCTTACGCCGAGCGTCATATTCTTCTTGCCGAAACTATGATATTCGTCTGCCGTCGGGGCAAAGAACAATTCCTCAAACGCTTTAAGCGCCTCCACGCGGCCTTGTTGCAAATAGCCGACGGGGTTCTGTGCGCCCGACTCGTCCGTGATCGTCTCGTACGCAAAGAAACGTCTAAAGTTTTCGGCGCCTTCGTATTGCAACCACCACGTTTCTCCTATGTAATCGCCGTACGCGCCGTAGATAGCGAAAGGCTTGACGTAAGGTTGTTTCGTGTTGCCCGTAGGAACTTTTGCCGCGTTTATCGTGTTGCAAAGTTCAACCAACTCGTCCACCGTCTCGGGGATCTCCCAGCCGTACGTCTCGAACATCGTCTTGTTGTAGACAATACCCGTAGGGCCGTCCGACCAAGGAATCGCGTAGTAATGATCGCCCGCAAGAGGAGAGTTCAATTTACCGTACTCAAGCAACGAATCTTGCATGAAGTCTGCAATCGTATCGCCACCAGTCGTGCCGTAATCTGCAGGTGCTTTGTAAACGTCGTCCAAGGACGCCAACTTACCGGCAGCCGCTTCCTTTTGCCAACCCGTCTCCAAAACCATGTAGACGTCGCCAAGGTTGCTACCCGTGCTAAGATGGGTCAAGAAATCTTGAGTCATCGTATTGCTTCCCTCCAAGACAACCCTGTATTCAGGATGCAATTCCTCAAACTCTTCCTTCCAGTGCCTCATCATACCGCCACCGTAACCGCCTTCCATATATTTGACGAGAATTACGTTGCCGCCTGCACCCGTACAAGACGCAAAACTGCCGACAGTGGCCACCCCCAACAAGCACGCAAGAGCACCACATACAATACGTCTTTTCTTCATATCCTTCATCCTCCTTATCCGTTGAGAAGCTTTACCTTTTTCGAATTTTTCGGGCTTTTTGCCCTCTCGAGCAACCGCGCCGCTCTAAAACAGCCGCCAGAAAAATTTTCGCATATTATAATGTAAGAAAAATTTTCTTCAAATCGGGCGTTTTTGAAAAAAGCGCATACTATCCCTCTGATTCTATCATATAGTATAACATACAAAGTATGTAGTGTCAACCCTTTTTTACAAATTTAGATACTTTTTTTGGCGATTTTTTTACTTTTTTTGCCCAAAAAACACAAACAAATGGTCGCAAAAAAGTGCAAAGAAAAACCGCCCTTTCACAAGAGCGGTTCTTCTCGTAAAATTTCGATTATTTTCTCTCGAAACTGTCACAGCAAGTGCAACTTTCCGCGTTGCAATCACAGGTATTGCCTACGTGGATTTTGCTGAGCGTACAATAGTCGCCAGCGCAATTAAACTTGCACTCGGTGACGTTGCAACCGATATTCTTGTTGACGTCCATACAGTTTTTCATGCTTTCACCTCCCGTTTCGTTAGTATTATTGTGAGCATTTTTCGCTTTTCTATTGACATTTTTCATTTTTTCTTGTAAAATAGAAAAAAACTTTGGAGAAAGGCAAATGAAAGTTATATTGAAAACGGACGTCAAAGGAACAGGCAAAAAGGGCGACGTCATCGAAGTCGCCGACGGATACGGGAAGAATTTCTTGATCAAAAAAGGGCTCGCCGACCCTGCCACCGCTAGCGGTGTCAACGAAGCAAATCAAAAGAAGGCGGCAGCCGATTACCACAAGGCTGAGGAAATCAAGGCGCAAAAAGCACTCGCTGCGTCGCTCGACGGGCAAACGGTAGTCGTCTCCATCAAGACGGGCGAGAACGGGAAAGTCTTTGGCTCCGTCACCTCAGCACACGTCGCGGCGGCACTCGCAGAAAAAGGGTTCGACGTCGACAAGAAGAAAATCCGTATGGATTCCTTCAAGACAACGGGCACTTTCCCCGCTGAAATTAGATTGATGGAGAACATCTCCGCTAAAATCAACGTGCAAGTTCAACCGCAATAATAGAAACCGCCCTTTTAGGGCGGATTTTTATATCTTCACCACTTTGCCGCGACAATCTCTTTTTTATTGACAAGCCTTGACAAAAAACGGAAACTGCGGTATAATATGGGAAATTAAGGTTAAACCTTGATAAATAATTTTTTGAAAAGGGGATTATTCACATGAACAAAGGCGAATTCATCAAAGCATTGGCAGACAAAGCAAGGTTCTCTCAAAAAGACGCAACGACCGCTTACGACGCGTTCGTTGACGTGCTCACGAAGGCATTGCAGGACGGGGATAAGGTTTCCCTCGCAGGTTTTGGCACCTTCGAAGTAAAAGAAGTTGCCGCAAAAACGGGCATCAACCCTCAAACGATGGAGAAGGTGGAAATCGCCGCCTCCAAGAAACCCGTACTCAAATTCGGGAAAGCCTACAAGGATCTTTTTAACTGAGTCCGTCCCTTTGAAAACGCTATAAAAGCGGAGGCGCATTGCCTCCGCTTTTTCGTTGAAAAATCAACAAAAAAACCGACCATGGTGGTCGGTTTTTTCCGTTCAATCCGTACACGAGTATCGTTAATTAGTCTTCGGGTTTGGTCTCCAACTTCAAGGGGAAATCGCCGAGTTTGTTGACCTTAAAGCCGTTCTTCTTGTATTCCTCGTAGTCGAATTCCTCCAACTCGTCAACGGCAAGTTTGTGGAACTCGTAGAAATTCTTCCACCACTTTTGGTCGCCGCCAAGTTCGCCGCTAAGATAAGCGTCCGCGATGTCACAGCCCATAGCGGGAGCAACGTAAAAAGCGCCCATCGTCAACACGTTGACGCCGTTGCCCGTAATCGCGCGCCTTGCCGCAGGGACACTCTCTACAACGCCAGCGTGGACGTGAGGACACTTGCTAGCCGCAATATGAATACCCATACCCGTACCGCAGAACAAAAGCGCCCTTTCGTAGTTGCCCTCCGAGATTTCCGCACCGACCCTAAGCCCCACTCTATGGAACATCAAATCGGTGTCGTCGGGATCACTGTCTTTCTTTACGCCGAGGTCGAGAATTTTCCAGCCCTTTGCCTCTAAGTGCACCACAACCGCCTCCTTTAAGGGAAACCCTGCAAAGTCTGCACCTACGACCAAATATTTATCT
>JAFVXN010000118.1 GCA_017501125.1 Clostridia bacterium | reverse complement strand
TACTCGACGTGACGTCCACGCTAGCAAAGGTAAATTCCTTGGCGATTTCTACGTAGCCCGTACTCTCTTTAATCGTGAGAGTATCGTAGGCGTTTTGCGGAAGATAAACGGTAATACTCGTCTTACCAAAGGAAATCCCGATATGCTCGTACCACGCTCTCTCATCGACGACTTGCACGGTGAGTGTGTCGTTTTGTACCGATACCGTGTGTTGTATCTTTTCTTCCTCGACGCAAACGACCTTACAGCCTGCCTCTTGCGTGGGTTTTAGTATCACGTCCGCCGTAGCCGTATCAATGGAAATATCGCGGAAACTTTCGCTGATTTCGTGCGTATTCGTTTGGTATTTGACCGTGCTTAATTTGCTAAAATCCCAACGATATACGGACATCACGATGACGAAAATCAATACCCCTATCACCATAAAGCAAGCGGATAAAATCAACCATATTTTTTTCTTACTCATTATTCCGCCTCCTTTACAAACAATTTTTTCACGGCAAGCACACTCTTTTTAACGAATAATCCCATCCCTTTGGTCGCCTCCAAAGCGCCGTAGAAGGTAAGAATGGAAAGCCCTGCGCAAAAGACACCTGCCCCTATCATCAACAGCCCCGTCAACGGATTGCCCGTACAGGCAAGGATGATTCCGCCTACGACACCGCCGCCAGCCATCGCCACCAACGATGCAAATACCGCCCAAACGACAACTACTAAAGAAAACAGCACCGCCACCAACGAAACGGCAACCGAAAAAGCGGCAATCAGCAACGGGAACCACAGGGGAAAGCCTAAAATTAATAAGACAATCTCCCACCCCTTGATTTGCCTAGGCACCTTTATTTTTTCCTTGACGATTTTGACAAGGGGAATATCCGCTATAATTTGCGAAGCAACCTCTTCTACCGAACCAAGTTGCGATACCGCCTCTTCTTCCGTCAATCCCTCTTCTATCCTATCGTCAATCATTTCGCTGTAAAAGCCGAGGCGCTCTTCCACGTCTTGCTTGGGTAAGCCTCTTAACCGTTTTTTCAGCGCGTCAAGAAACGCTTGTTTAGTCATTCTCTTTTCCCTCCTTACATACAAATTGATAAATATTCATCACTTCGCTCCACTCCCGCTTAAACTCATTTATTCGCGCAAGCCCCTTGCTTGTGATATGATAGTACTTCCTCAGCCTGCCGTCGTGTTCTGCCGTCCTGACCGTCAACATTTCCGCCCCCTCTAACCTCTTTAAAATGGTATATAAAGTCGATTCTGACAGTTCTACGCAAGGCTTTAAATCCTTGATAATCTTATACCCGTACGAGTCTTCGCTCTTTATCGCAGCCAACACGCACACGTCCAGCATCCCTCTCTTTAATTGAATATCCACCGAATACTCCTCCTTACGCTATACATCGTAACACGAGGTATTGTCTTTGTCAAGTGTTTTTTTGTAATTTTTTTAATTTTTTTTGGTAAAAAAAGGGAAAACGGACACAAAAAAACAGACTCCTAAGAGTCTGCTTTTTTATTTGTTTATTTTTTCAGCATAGGAGGCTCGGGGACGATATTGCCACCGGCAAAGTCGAGCACCACTTCCGCCATTTTTGCTAAGTCGTTATCGACCACCGTTTTAAAGCGGGGTTGGCGATAACGCAATTCCGTCAACGATTTAGGCGGTTTCATTGCTGTCAAAAGATACAGGCGTTTTACCCCTTTGAAACTATCCTTTACGTCGTTGCCCGTCAATGCGTACAATACGTCTTGCGGGAACTTATAAGGGCTTGCCGTGGAAAGAACGACGATAGGCGTCCTATCTCTATCCTTTTCCTTCTTCACTTCTTTGTCCAGCTTTTCCTTATATTGAGCGCGCACGTACAGCGCAACGCCCGTATGCGTATCCATCGCGTAGCCGTATTCTTCAAAGACGTCGTACATCGCCTCAATCATATCGTCTTCGCTGGCGTAGCCGCCGAGGAACTGCTCGTCCAAAATCTTCTTTTCTTCCGTCGTCACAGAATACGCGCCCGTCGTCGCCAAGTCTTTCATACGGCTTGCCGTGAGTTTAGCGTTTCTGCCGCTGATTTCAAAGAGCAATCTTTCGAGGTTGGAGGATACTAAAATATCCATAGACGGGGACATGGTACGGTAAAACTCGCGTTGAACGTCGTATTTACCCGTTTCAAAGAAATCGGCAAGCACTCTGTTTTTGTTGGAGGCACAGATGAGTTTGCGCACGGGCAAGCCCATTTGTTTTGCATACCAACCGGCTAAGATATCCCCAAAGTTTCCCGTCGGCACAACGAAGTCAATAGGCGTACCTTGCTTGATTTGACGAGAAGTTATCAAATCCAAATAGGTGGAGAAATAGTACGCAATTTGCGGTGCCAAACGCCCAAAGTTGATGGAGTTTGCGCTGGAAAGTCTTGCGCCCTTTTCTTTGAGTTGTTCGTTAAATTCCTTAGAGGCAAACAAGTTTTTGACGGCGCGTTGACAATCGTCGAAATTGCCCTTCTCCTTTCTCAATCAGTTCCTTGGCTTCTGCAACTTTGCTTTCTGTGTCTTCAAAGCCTAAAGGGAATCCGACAACACTTCCAACCTTGATGTCGGTGTCAG
>JAFVXN010000117.1 GCA_017501125.1 Clostridia bacterium | reverse complement strand
GCAGGGTGATTGCCGTCGGGACGACGTCCGTGCGCACGTTGGAGAGCGCGGCGACGGAGGACGGTTTCGTTGTGGCAGGTGGGGGCGACACGGAGATTTTTCTCTATCCGCCCTATAAAATGAAGGTCGTCGACGGGCTGATTACCAACTTTCATCTGCCCGAAAGCACCCTGATTATGTTGGTCGCTTGTCTTACGGGCAGAGAGGAAATTTTGTCCGTCTACCGCTATGAGGTAGAAAGGGAGTATCGTTTCTTCTCCTTCGGCGACGCGTGCTTCTTCTTATAGCCGTCGAAATACGGCGTTGCACTGTGGCAACCCTCGGTCATTTACACCTCAGTAAACTCCCTCGGGTTTTCCTCGCACGCCTTGTCTTTCTCGGCTCTAAAAAGAAGAAAGAGAGGCTCGTTCGCCTTGACCTGCTTGCCTCTACGAAGAACTATCCTGTTTTTCAAATCTTGAAAAAGGCTAACCGCGCGAGGGCGCGCATATATCAAAATAAAAGGAAGAACATCATGGCAAAAAAACAAACGCAATCGGCGGAAGATTATTTGGAAACCATCTATTTGCTCGCCGACAATCAGGCGGAGGTGCATCGCGTAGAGGTCGCAAAACAAGTCGGCGTCTCCCAAGCCGCCGTCAACAAAGCGATGAAGATTTTGCTCGAAAAAGGCTTCATTTACGAGGACGGCAAGCACCTCTTTTTGACGGAGGAGGGCAGGGCTTGCGCCAAGGCGGTCTTTGAAAAACACTGCGTCCTTCGCGACTTCCTCTTATCCCTCGGCGTCTCGCCCGAGGTTGCGGAAGAGGACGCCTGCAAGATGGAACACGTCGTGTCCGCAGAGACGGTCGAGTGTATGAAAAAAACGATAAAAAAGTAAAAAATTTTCTTAACTTTGGTTAATTTTTCTTGACAAGGCGCGTAAAATAGTGGTATAATGGCGTTGCAAAAAAGGATAAAAACGCCGTTTTTCGACAGAAATCGCGCTTTTTTCTTTGGGTTAAAACTTAACCGTGGTTAATTTTAGGAGAGTGTTTATGAAAAAATTGTTGTCGCAACTTTCTATCGGCGAAGGCGGCAAAATCGTGAAAGTTGGAGGCGAAGGGGCTATTCGACGCAGGCTTTTGGACATGGGGATCACCCCTGGTGCGGAAGTGTATTTTAGGAAAAAAGCGCCTTTGGGCGACCCGATTGAGATTTCCGTGCGCGGCTACGAGTTGACCTTGCGTAAGGCGGAGGCCAACTTTGCGGAAGTAGAGTTGTATTAAGGAGAGGGATATGGACCAATTGACGTTTGCCTTAGCGGGCAATCCCAACAGCGGCAAGACGACGCTTTTCAACGTCTTGACGGGGAGCACGGCGCACGTGGGCAACTGGCCTGGGGTCACCGTGGATAAAAAGGAAGGCGTATACAAAAAGGGCGACGAGCCTGTGGCAATTATGGACCTGCCGGGGATATACTCGTTGTCGCCGTACACGCCCGAAGAAGTCATCGCAAGAAACTACATATTAAAGGAAAGACCTTCGTGTATCATCAATATCGTAGACGCGACCAACTTGGAGAGGAACTTATACCTCACCACCCAACTTTTGGAGGTGGATATCCCGATGGTCGTCGCCCTCAATATGACGGACGTCCTTAAAAAGCAAGGGGACAGCATTGACGTAGCGGCGTTGGAAGAGGCGCTGGGCTTGCCCGTCGTGGAGATATCCGCCCTGCGTGAAGAGGGCACGGAGGAACTCATGCGACGCGCAATCGAGGCGGCAAAAACGACGAGAGACGCCTTTTCCGTCCTCAAGGGGATTCCTTCCTACGGCGCTATCGAGAACGCGGAAATCGCCTTCAAATTAAAGGATATCCAGTATCCGCTTTTCCACGCGGTCAAGTTGGTGGAAAAGGACGAACTGGAGGTCAAATCCCACCCTGCGGAAGCGTCGGCGGCAGTGGAGTACCTGAAAAAGAATATGAAAGACGCCTCTCCTTTCGGCGAGGATACGGAGGCGGAAATCGCCGACGCACGATATAAATATATCGTGGAGAACTACGCCGTCGCCTTAAAGCGTGGCAGGGAGAGAAAACTGGGCGAGTTGACCCGCTCGGATAAAGTGGATAGAGTGCTGACCAACAAGTGGGCGGGTATTCCCATTTTCCTCGCGATTCTTTTTGCCGTTTTCCACCTGACTTTCAGTGAAAATTTCCTCTATTTGGGCAGTATGATCCCGCCCTTTGCAGAGTTTTGCGAAGGGATAGCGGCGATGGAAAATCCTTGGCTGTCTATCTTCTTTAGCGGCGACGGATTAAACTCCCCTGGGGCGATGCTCTTCTATCTAATGGAAGCGTGTACGGGGCAGATAGGCGACTGGCTGGGGCTTGGCTTGACGAGCATGGGCGCGGCAGGCTGGGCGGTAGGCTTGGTCTGCGACGGCGTCTGGGGCGGCGTGGCTTCGGTGCTCTCTTTCGTACCGCAGATTATGACCCTTTTCCTCTTGTTCTCCATCTTGGAAGACAGCGGTTATATGGCGCGCGTGGCGTTTATTTTGGATAGACTGTTGCGCCGTTTCGGGGTGTCGGGCAGGGCGTTTATGCCGATGATTATGGGTTTTGGCTGTTCTATCCCTGCGATGATTAACACCCGTACCTTGGCAGACGAGAAGGAGCGTGCGGCGACGGTGCGCGTTATTCCCTTCTTCTCTTGCGGTGCAAAAGCGCCCATTTTGACGGCGGTTGCAGGTGCGATTATCGCGGACAGTGCCAACTTCCATAGCACCGATTTAATCGTCTACGGTATGTACCTTTTGGGCGTTTTGGTGGCAATTTTGTCCTTGCTGTTGATGCGTTCGACGACGATGCGAGGCAAAACCCCTCCTTTCGTTATGGAGTTGCCCACCTATCATATGCCTAGGTTCAAGAACCTGATGTTGCACCTTTGGGATAAACTTAAGCATTATATCCAGAAAGCGTTCACGATTATCCTCGTGTCCTGTATCGTCATTTGGGTGCTCTCCAACTTCTCTTGGAACTGGACCTTCCTTATGGAAGAGGTGGAAGGGGAGATGATTAATCAGCAAATGGATAAGAGCATACTCGGCTCTATCGGCATGTTGATTCAGCCTATCTTTACACCGTTGGGATTCGGTAGCCAACTCGGCCCTTGGGGCTGGGTGTTCGCGGTGGCGGCGATTACGGGCTTGATTGCAAAGGAGAACGTTGTCGCGACCTTCGGCGCCTTGGCGGCGTGCGTACCCGTTGCGATTATCTCTAGCGACGTTGAAGGGGTCGGCGAGGTAGCCACCATGGTCGCGGCGACGGGGATTAACGTGCCGGCTTTGATATCCTTTATTATGTTCAATATGACGACGATTCCTTGCTTTGCGGCGGTGGCGTCGGCAAAGGGCGAGTTGGGCGGAAAACGCTTTGCGTGGACGCTCGTCTTCTGGATGGTGACCTCCTACGTAGTGGGTAGCGTTATTTACACGGTAGGCACTTGGGGCTGGCCCGCGCTCATCTGGGCGGCGGCTGCTGCGGCGGCAATCATCGGCATCGTCATCTACAACAAAAAAGCCGATAAAAAGGCAAAACTCTTAAAGTAAGTAGGTAAGTATTATGACTTGGATTGATATCCTCATTATTGTCTTGGCGACGCTGGCGGTGGCTGGTGTCGTGGCCATGGTGATCGTGCGCAAAAAGCAGGGCAAACCCAGTTGTTGCTCGGATTGCTCCTCCTGCGCAGGTTGCTCCGCTTGTCACACCAAAAAACAAGAAAAAACGGACGAATAACGCAATTGAAAAAGCGGATTCCTTTACAGGAGTCCGCTTTTTTTGATGAGATTATTCGAACTGGTTAGACAAGATGTCGGCGGTAAGGCGGGCAAGGTTTAAGGCGTTGGCGTCCATTTTATCCCCTTCCGTTTTGGAGAGGAGAAGGACGGCGCCGAGGCAATCCCCGCTCATGATGATGGGCACGATAATCTGTGCGTATACGCCCGATTCCTTTTCAATGGTGACGGGCAGGATTTCGCCGCCTTCGGCGGCGTTGGCAAGATAACTACGCCGCTCTTTTAAGACCCTGTCGAGGTCGTCGCTGATGCGTTTGCCCG
>JAFVXN010000116.1 GCA_017501125.1 Clostridia bacterium | reverse complement strand
CGCGAAGTAGTGGCGTCACGATACGCCTCCATCCCCACTGCGTTCAGTGCAAAGGATATCCTCTCGCCGATTTCTTCACGCGGCACGCCGACGTTTTCGGGGCCAAAGGCTATATCGTCTTCGACGATAGACGCTACCGTTTGATTGTCAGGATTTTGGAAAACGAGCCCTACCTGACGGCGAATATCAAAAAGTTTCTTTTGGTTAGAGGTGCTTTCACCAAAGATGCACACGCTACCAGCAGAAGGTGTCAGTAAGCCGTTGCAAAGACGGGCAAGGGTGGATTTCCCGCTGCCGTTATGCCCTAAAACGGCGACAAATTCCCCTTCCTCCACCGAAAAATCCACGTCTTTCAAAGCAAACGCAGACGACGAAGAAAATTCGTCGAAACTTTCCTCGTCAGTATTCGTATATGAAAAACGCACTTTGTTGAATTCTATCGCTTTCATTCGTCTTGCCTTCAAATGCGCCTTGCTAAAGCGCCGTTATATTATTATAGCAAATTTCGTATCTAAATACAATGAAACCTTGGTGAAATCTTCGCTCGTTAACGCGACGTCGTCACCGTGTGCGTACCGTCCGCACCCCACGTAAAAACTACCGTCCCCTGCGTATCCGTGCGATAAATCTCGTCTACGTTATTATTCAAGAGGGTCATCGTCATAAACGAAGGGTGTCCATAGGGATTGTTCGCACCGCAAGATATCAACGCCTTATCCGCCTGAATATACGTCAAAAAGTCCTCGCTCGTGCCGTTCAGTGCCCCGTGATGGGAAACTTTCAATAAGTCCACCGAGGTTATATCGATACCGTCGGGCAACAACCCTACCGCACCTTCGTTGCGGAGCCTGTCCTGAACGGTGGTCGTCACGTCGCCCATCAACAACCCTTCCGTCTCGCCGTAATCTATCCAAATCACAGCCGACTTATCGTTCCCCGTATAGTTTTGCGAGTTGGGAGTGCCTGAACCGTAAGGCCACGCCCATACCACTTTATAAGGGTACCTTTCGTCGTTAGAAGAAATATCGTATCCCCTATGATTTTCTTCCTTTTGGCAGGAAAGCGTCGTCAAAACCGTATAGAAAGAGGCGTATTCCGCGTTGACCGTCGCTTCCTCTGCCGACGGGTAGCATACCGTCCCGACGGATTTGTATTGCAGTATAGTATCCAACCCACCACAATGGTCGCTGTCCGTGTGCGTCAGCACGACGTAATCAAGGTAATCAATCTTCATTCCGTTGAGATAACGCATAATTGCCGTGGTTGCACTCTCTTGCCCGTTGCCACCGTCGACGAGCATCGTCTTGCCGTCGGGGAATTCCACCAGCGTGCAATCGCCCTGTCCCACATCAATACAATGAATACGCAACTCGCCCTCTTCTCTTGCCGAGACGGACGGCAGATAAAAATAATATTTCCAAGTCACGGGTGGCACGAAAGAAGAAAAGATACTCAGCGCTATGACCAAAACGAGGATAACTGCAAACACAATCCACATGATTCGCCGCAATTTCCACTGTATCTTTTGTTCCTCTTTCCTATAACTCATCCCGTGTGTTTCCTATCCACGTATTACTTTGACTTTGACATCAATCGAATACGGTTGCAGATTTTTTGCATTTTTTCTTCTATCGAATACATCTCGTCGGCGCATTCCTTCATCTCCTCACGATAAGAGGAGCGAAGGTCACCTTCGAGTTTATACGAAACTTCGTGTTCTAAACTCGCCCACATATTCATAGCAATCGTCCTAAGTTGAATCTCTACGGGCACGGACGCCTTCGTCGTCGAAAGGGACACGTCCACCTCCACGATTAGGTGCAGGCTCCTATAACCGTTGGGTTTTGGACGCTTGATATAATCCTTTTCCGCAACCAGTCTTACCCCGTCTTGCGCCAAAAATACGCGAGCGATTTTGTAGACGTCTTCTATGTACGTGCACACCACGCGCACGCCCGCAATGTCCGTGAGTTTGGATATGTTCTCAGGCGACTGATCGTAATCCCTACGCGGCAACTTTTCATAAGCGCTTTGAACCGTTTTCAAGCGTCTTTCGATACTGTGAATCGGGTCGTGCCCCTGCAAGATACTGAATTCGTCATCCAAAATCTCAAATCGGGAGCACACCGTCTTCAACGCGCCGTTGTACAGCGGTTTTAAGCGCTCGTATTCCGCGACGAATTGCGGAGGCAAAGATGCTATTCCATTAAAATTTTCTCTTTCGTCCATATGAACCCCCTACTCCGTAAGTATACCATACTTACGCAAGGAACGCAATACCATACGAAAAATTTTACTCAGTTTTCACCGTTTCGTCCGTTGCTATCATCAACTTTTTCAGTTTTGCAAAGAAAAAGAAGGTGAAAGGCAAAGCAAACAAGAAAGCACCGATATCCGAAAACAACTGCGCGCTTTCTATCCCAAACACACCGAAAGCCAGCGGCATCAACAGGATAATAGGCACGTAAAAGAGTCCTTGCCTCGACAGGGACAGTGCCGTCGCCGATATTTTGTTGCCTACCACCTGATAGGTGACCGCCGCCATAAAATTGACGGGCAACAGCGGCATACTAATACACTGCAATCTCAGCGTCATCAAGCCGATTTCTTTGCCTTG
>JAFVXN010000115.1 GCA_017501125.1 Clostridia bacterium | reverse complement strand
GTCGCCGCACCCAGCAAAAAATGCACGCCTTCGGGCGGTTCTTCCAAGATCTTGAGCAATTTATTCTGCACGGCGGCAGACGCGGTGTGAAAGCCGTCTACGACGAAGACTTTCCTGTCCCCTTCCAAGGGGCGGATGCCCGCCTCCTCGACGATGAGAGAGGCGTCTTCTACGGACAATTTTTTTCCTTCTTTGGGGAAGAATAAGCAGTCGCAAAAACCCTCTTTTTCTATCAAAGACAGCGCACGGGTATTGCCGAAAAAGAAAGCGCGCGCATAAAAACGCAGATAGTCCCTCAGCGTTTCCTCGTCGGGAGAAAGCAACAAATAGGCGTGGGAAAAAGAGCCGTGCTGGTTATCTTTTTCGAGGAGCGCGTACGGACGCGTGTTTTTCAATAAAACTTGCATAAAACCACCCATTGATTACTTTCGCGCCTTTTATTATAGCATAACGGAAGAAAATTTGCAAGCGGTTGAGAGAAAAGAAGGCAAGGATTGACAAAAAGAGGCACAGTTTTTCAAAAAACACTTTACTTTTAGTAAAAAAGATGTTATAATAGGCTACGTAAGTCGGTCCGTCTTTGTAAAAGACGAGAAAAAACACACAGGAGTATTTATGAAGGAAGCATTTCAAGCAGAAAAAGAGATCAGCATCATAGAGATTTTGAAAGCCCTGCTTTCTAAGATTCTCTATCTGATCCTCGCGCTGATTATCGGCGCTGCGGCTGGTGGCGTATTCGGGTATATGACCTCCAAAGACATAGTCTACTACGGTACGACTATCCAGTTTTACGTCAACCCCATCCCTAAGACGGAGGCTGCGGAAGGGGAAAGTATCTACGCAACCTACGGGTCCTATTCCACCAACGTCATGAAGAACATGACCAACCTTTTGGAAAGTGAAATCTTTTCCGAGGTCGTCTTGGACGAGATGATGGCAATCGAATCGGACGGCAGCGCAAAACTCAATCGTGGCGACGTTATGCGCGACGAGAACAAAAAGGTGATGTACGACACCGACGGCAACGTAATGTATAGCGGTATCGAATATACCGAAAGTAAGAGAACGGAAAAATACGACATCTACACGCCGAGAAAGTCCGACGGAAAAGTCGTATATAAAGAAGGATACAGCAGTACCAACCTCGGTAGCATTTTGCAAGAAGACGGCGAAGATAGATACGACGCGTACGGCGACCCCATGTACGAGGGTGTCGTATACGACTATATCCAAGGCGTTAGAGAAATCGTCGAGTACACGATTGTAAAGAATGGGGAAACCCCCGTATACAAGGCGGGCTACGACGGCAAGCCTTTGACCCCCGCTATCTCTGGTCTGCCTACCAAAAAATACAAAGACGCTAGCAAAAAAGAATTAGATGCGACTTATAAAGGTTGGATTAAAACCATCGCTGGTTGCACCTCCTTCTCCTTTAAGTACGACGCGAATATCGCAGAATCCTTCTTCACGGTTAAGATGTCTTTGAATCGTGACGTCAACGGCGGCAAGGGCGAAGCAACGGTTGGCAAAATCAAGGATCAAATTATGATTTCGGTGCCCGAATTCGTCAAGAGCAATATGCCTAAGCCCTCTGGCTACGTCGGTACCAACTGTTTCACGACGGATTTGACGACGGCAATCGGACCGACGAACCAAGAAGATGCAAAGACGGAAGCGATTAAGATGGCAGTCGTCTTCGGTGCGATCGCACTCATCGTTGCGGTGGTTATCGTCATTGCTTTGTATATGTCCGACAAGCGTCTTAGAGACGTCGAAATTATCACGAAAACTTTCAACCTGCCCGTCCTTGGCGTAATCCCTGCTATTGATGAAAAAGCATTGAAAAAAGGGGATAACGAAGACAACGGCAAAGGAGGCAAGGTATGAAACTGAC
>JAFVXN010000114.1 GCA_017501125.1 Clostridia bacterium | reverse complement strand
TTACGGTTGAGTTCGTCTCTTTCGGCGGTCAAAGCGGCAATCTCCGCCTTGAGCGCGTCCGTTTTTTTCGTCTTTTTCTCGCACTTTTGCGCTTTTTCTTCTTTTACTTCTTCTTGTACTACTTCTTCCATCTTCTCACCTTCCGTCCACGGGTTTTGACTATATATACCACTCTTTTCGGCTTTTTAAACCTCGATATGCGCAAAATTTTCACGCGAAGAACGGCGATAGAAAATCGCCTTTCTGCCGATGACCGCCACGGGTACGGCGTCGAGCAAATCCGCGATATTTTCCGCCAAATTGACGGCGTCTTCGTCCGCGTTAGGCAAGATATTAATCTTGATAAGTTCCCTCGCCTCCAACGCGTCGGAGAGCATCTTCAAAAGGTTGTCCGTCACGCCGCCCTTACCGATTTGACCGATAGGTTGCATCGTAGATGCAATGGACTTTAATTTACTTCTTTGTTTACTGGTAATCGTTTCTCTCGTAATCATTGTTCTTTCCTTTTTATCTTACAATACGAAATCAAATTCAACGTCCCCGATCGAGACGGTGTCCCCTTCCTTACAGCCCATCTTGGACAGTTCCTTAATGACGCCGCGCAGGCGCAGGATTTTTTGGAAATATTGCATGGAGTCGGGGTTGGACAACACGACGTTGCGGCACAGCATATCCACCAGCCCGCCAACGACCACGTACACGCCGTCCTCGTCACGGAATATCTCAAAGCCCAAATCCCCGTCGCTGGCGTAGGTGAAGTCTTCGTCGGGCAAAATGGGTTCGACGGGAGGCAACGTATCCAAAATCTCCAACAGTTTTTCGACGAGTTCTCTCGTGCCCTCGCCCGTCACCGCCGTCATCGGCAAAATTTTATATTTTCTACCGTATTTTTTCTTGAAGGCTTTGAGGTTTTCCTCCGCGCCGTAGACGTCGCACTTGTTGCAGACGACGACTTGGGGCAACTTTGCCAAAACCTCGCTGTATTCTTTGAGTTCCGCGTTGATTTTTTGAAAGTCTTCAATGGGGTCACGCCCTTCGCAACCGGAAATATCGACCACGTGGCAAAGCATACGCGTACGCTCGATATGGCGCAAGAAATCGTGCCCTAAGCCTGCCCCCTGCGCCGCCCCTTCGATAAGCCCTGGGATATCCGCCGCCACGAAAGACTTATCGTAGTAGCGCACCACGCCAAGATTAGGAGAAAGGGTCGTGAAATGGTAGTTGGCAATCTTAGGTTTCGCCGCGGAAATTTTGGAAAGCAAAGTACTCTTGCCCACGTTGGGGAAGCCGACCAAACCGACGTCGGCGATGACCTTCATCTCCAAGATGACCTCGTGCGCCTTGACCTTCTCCCCTTTTTGGGCGAAGTTGGGCGCGTGGCGTCTCGCCGTCGTAAAGCGGACGTTGCCTTTACCACCGTTGCCACCTTTTGCGACCATCACTTTATCGCCGTCCTCGAAGACATCGCAGATTAGTCTGCCCGTCTCCACGTCGCGCACGAGCGTACCCAAAGGCACTTTAATAAAAGTGTCTTTGCCGCCCTTGCCGAAACACTTGTTAGAGCCCCCTCTCTCCCCGTCTTCCGCGAAAAACTTGGACGTGAAACGGAAGGAAAACAAGTCGGTCATATCCTTATCGCCGACAAAATAGACGTCGCCACCCTTCCCGCCGTCGCCGCCGTCGGGGCCGCACGCGGGTTTTCCTTTGAAGGCTTTGAAGGAGTTCATTCCGTCGCCACCGTCGCCTGCTTTGATGGTGATTTTCACTTTATCGGTAAATTCTGCAGTAGCCATAAAAACCTCTCTCCGTTTTATAGAAAACGGGCGTATTGCTAACAGTATAACAAAGAAACGGGAAAAATGCAATCTTTTCACGCGCCAGTTTGCAAATTTTTCCCGTCTCGATATTTTATTTCCTAAACGCGAGTTTAGACAGCACCCCCGAAGGCGGCGTCTGCTTTTGCGACCTCGCCCTCAGCCCCTCCTCGATCAAATCGACGAAGAACGCCCTTGCGTCCGTGATTTTCTCGCAGAACAAGTAGTAGGCAAGATTGCCAGGCACACCGTTGACCTCGCTCAAATAAATCCCTCCGTCCTCTCCCAAAAGATAGTCCACGCGCACGACTCCCGTCAAATCCAACCGCTTATACAACTGCTTGGTGTAGGCGCGGATTTTGTCCCGTTCTTTGCCTTTCAACGTGACCCTGCCCCCGCCTTTTAGGAATTCACCGCCTTCTTTTAGATATTTTTTGGCGAAGTCGTACACCCCCTCTCCCCCGTCGGCGACCTCCGCCTCCGAAAGGATTATCTCGTCCTGCAACCGATAGGCGGCACAGTTGACGTCACGTCGTCCTTGTACGAATTTTTCAACGAGCGCGACGGTGTCCAAAGAAAAGGCGAGGGTTAGCGCCTTTTGCAATTCCCTCTCGTTTCGCGCGAGGCTGACGCCGATAGACGAGCCCTGCCGTGCAGGCTTGACGACGACGGGATATTTTAGCCGTATCTCCACCGTTTTATGTAAAAATTTGCCTCGCTGACGATAATCTTTTTCCGACACGC